>JACQAP010000010.1 GCA_016194905.1 Betaproteobacteria bacterium | reverse complement strand
TGAAGTTGACGCTCGGCAGCAGCAGCGCGCGCGCCTGCGGCAGCTTCTCCTGCGCGCCGATGTACTGCGCCTTCGCCCCCGCGTACACCGCGTCTTGCACTTGCGCTTCCCGGTAGATCGATATCAGATCGGCGGCGAAGGCCTGGCCCGCGAACAGCGCTGCGACCAGGAACGAAATGCGCTTCATCGATTTCTCCCTTTTTTCTCGATGCTGATGATTTTTGCGGGCGGTACGCCCTTTTTTTCCGCACGGACACCGGGCCCGAGCCCGTTGACGACCATGTCCAGATGCTGGTCCAGATACTTTCCCGGATCGACGCGCTTGCTATCGCAGAAATCGAACGAATGACGCCATAGCAGCAGAAAAACCAGGGGCGCGAGGATCACGCGCATCGCGTAGTTCGCATCCATCTGCCTGAACTCGCCGCTCTTCATGCCCCTTTCCAGGACGGTCTGCACCAGAAGATGTCCGCGGCT
Organism: Betaproteobacteria bacterium; assembly: GCA_016194905.1. Classification (NCBI taxonomy): domain Bacteria; kingdom Pseudomonadati; phylum Pseudomonadota; class Betaproteobacteria; species Betaproteobacteria bacterium. The sequence continues at coordinate 62,764 of JACQAP010000010.1, read as the reverse complement.
GATGACTTCATCGTAGTAGAACTTGCCGATCTCCGGAAAATTGCGGCACTCGGAAAACATCAGCTTCGGAATTCCACCGAGTTTCGTCGTGCCGACCGACGCCCACCAGCTGAAAACGATCTCGCGCAACAACTCGGCAGCAGACCCGCGATGTTCGTCCAGCAGTCGCTCGCCGCGCTCGATCAGTGGCACGATGCCGGATCGGATGACCGCCTTGAACAATTCCTCCTTGCTGGAGAAATAGAGGTACAGGGTGCCTTTGCTGACGCCCGCGCGGGCGGCCACCTCGTCCAGACGGGTCGCGGCAAAACCGCGCTCGACGAACAGATCGAGCGCCGCCGACATCAATTCGGCGGGACGCGCTTCCTTGCGCCGGGTCCAGCGGCGATCCTGTTTGGGCTGCGGATTCACGATTGAAAATGGAGTAAATGACTGAGCGGTCAGTAATATACACGCGCCAACTTCAGGGTCAACAGGTTTTCCCGCGATTTTTCCCGCCGGGCAGGATCCATGGTGCCAGCCGGAACAACCAGGTCCGGCCTATAATTGTTGCGTAGTCACCCTTAACCAGACATCACCACGATGAACTTGGTCCGGGCACCCGCCGTTGCCGGCGCCTTCTATCCCGGCACAGTCGAAGGCCTGCAATCGCAACTCTCGACCCTGCTTGCATCGGCCCGGGCTCCGGACGGGCGTCGCCCGAAAGCGCTGATCGCGCCACATGCCGGATACGTCTATTCCGGATCGATTGCCGCCAGCGCCTATGCGCATCTCGCGCCGCATCGCAACGACTACTCACGCGTCGTCCTGCTCGGCCCCGCTCATCGCGTACGCCTGCGCGGGCTGGCGCTGCCCGAAACCACTGCATTCGCGACGCCGCTCGGGGAAATTTCGGTGGACAGCGAGGCGGGGAAAGCCTTGCGCAGGCTGCCTCAGGTCTGTGTCAGCGATCAGGCGCATGCTCTGGAACATTCGCTCGAAGTGCATCTGCCCTTTCTGCAGCAGACGCTGGCCGGCTTCACGCTGGTGCCGCTCGCTGTCGGCGATGCGTCGGGACAGGAAATCGCCGAGGTATTGGACCTGCTCTGGGGTGGCAATGAGACGCTGATCGTGGTGAGCTCGGACCTGTCGCATTACCTGCCCTATTCGCAGGCCAGGCTTGTCGACGAGCAGACGGCGCGCATGATCCTCGATCTCGCGCCGCGGCTGAATCACGAACAGGCATGCGGAGCCACGCCAGTCAACGGTCTGTTGCACACGGCCGAACGGCGCGGCCTGCGGCCAGAATTGCTGGACCTGCGCAACTCCGGCGACACCGCGGGCGACAAGAACCGCGTTGTCGGCTACGCCTCCTTTGCCTTCTACGACGGCGCGGCTGAACAAGTCGACCAGCCGGCGAACGGGCTGAGCGAAACCGACGGAAACCTGCTGATCACAATCGCGCGATCGGCCATCGTCGATGGATTCGGGCTCCATTCTTCCGCGACCGAACCGGCAGCCTTCCTGCATCGGCCAGGCGCTTGCTTTGTCACTCTGAAGAAGGATGGCCGCCTGTGCGGCTGCATCGGCAGCCTTGTCGCGCAGCGCAGCCTGTTCGACGATGTGCAGGCGAATGCTCGTGCCGCTGCGTTCCAGGATCCACGCTTCAAACCGCTGCGCTTCGAGGAACTCAGTTCGGTCCGCATCGAGGTGTCGCTTGTGTCCGCGCTGCAGCCGATGCCCCTGCGCGATGAAGGCGATGCGCTGGCTCAGTTGCGCCAGGGAATCGACGGCATCGTTCTGGAATACGGCGACAATCGCGGGACCTTCCTGCCGCAGGTCTGGGAGAATCTGCCCGATCGGCGTTCCTTCCTGACGGAACTCAAGCGCAAGGCCGGAGTTGCACCGGATTTCTGGGACGACGGCGTGTGCCTCTCGCGTTATACCGTGGCCAAATGGGCGGAACCGGAAACGACGTGACCGCAGCCGAAGCGCTGTATCCCGGGCGCTGGTGGCATATGCTCGGGGACGGCAGGCTGCAGTGCGATCTGTGTCCGCGAGACTGCAGGCTGCATGAAGGCCAGCGCGGCGCATGCTTCGTGCGCCAGCGCATCGACGACCGCATGGTGCTGACCACGTACGGCCGATCGTCGGGGTTTTGCCTCGACCCGATCGAGAAAAAGCCGCTGAACCATTTTTTCCCCGGCTCGAGCGTGTTGTCCTTCGGCACCGCCGGCTGCAACCTGGCGTGCAAGTTCTGCCAGAACTGGGACATCTCCAAGTCGCGCGACATGGACCGGTTGATGGACCTCGCGGATCCCGACCGGATTGCCGCGGCTGCCGAGGCCGCCGGCAGCAAGAGCGTCGCGTTCACCTACAACGATCCGGTCATCTTTGCCGAGTACGCGATGGATGTCGCGGATGCGTGTCACGCTCGCGGGATACGCACGGTGGCCGTCACGGCGGGCTACATGCACGACGCGCCCAGGCGCGAGTTCTACGCGAAGATGGATGCGGCCAATGTCGACCTCAAGGGATTTACCGACGAGTTCTACGTCAAGCTCACCGGCTCAACCCTGCAACCGGTACTCGATACGCTCAAATACCTGCGTCACGAAACCGACGTCTGGTTCGAGGTCACCACGCTGCTGATTCCGACGAAAAACGATTCCGACGAGGAGTTGGTTCAGCTATCGAGGTGGATGTCGACGGAACTGGGCACGGACGTGCCCCTGCATTTCACGGCCTTTCATCCGGACTACAAACTCGACAACCTGCCACCCACGCCCGCATCCACGCTTACGCGTGCGCGAGAAATCGCCATTGGAGAGGGATTGAAATACGTCTACACCGGCAACGTGCACGACATCGAAGGCGGAACCACGTTTTGTTCCGGCTGCGGCACCGGTCTGATCGTGCGCGACTGGCATCGGATCCTGATCTACCGGGTTTCGGCAGAAGGGCGTTGCACCAGCTGCGGCAGGGCGATCGCGGGCCGCTTCGGCAAGTTCGAAAAACCCTTCGGTCCGCGGCGCATTCCGGTTTCCATCCGCGCCTGACGCAGCACTATCACGGCGGGATCGCGGCAAAAGTGTTTATTATTCCAGAGCAGCGACCTTGGACCCGGCACCGACCTGATCCGCACGGGCGTTGAGCGATTTCGCAGCGAATCGCTCCGCAGCCTGCACGGTATTCGCCAGCAGCATCGTGACGGTCATCGGGCCCACGCCACCCGGAACGGGCGTGATGTAGGACGCCTTTTCCTTCGCGCTATCGAAATCCACATCGCCCGCCAGCTTTCCGTCGGGCATGCGGTTGATGCCGACATCGACAACGACAACACCGGGTTTGATCATGTCTCCCGTGACCATCTTCGGCTTGCCGGTCGCAACCACCAGAATGTCGGCGATCGAAGTGTATTGCCTGAGGTCGCGTGTCTTCGATGTGCAGATCGACACCGTCGCGCTGCGCGCCAGCAGCATCAGCGCCATCGGCTTACCGACGATGTTGCTGCGGCCAATCACCACGGCGTTGCAACCTTCGATCGGAATGCGATAGTGATCGAGCAACGCCATCACGCCGTACGGCGTGCAAGGCGGGAATACCGTACCGCCGGCAACCAGCGCGCCGAGATTGTAGAGATGGAAGCCGTCGGCGTCTTTTTCCACCGAGATCGCTTCCAGTACCTTGGTATTGTCGATTTGCGGCGGCAGCGGCAGTTGCACCAGAATGCCGTGGATCTTCGGGCTGCGATTGAGTTCGGCGATCTTTGCCAGTACCGTTTGCTCGGACACATCCGCCGGAAACGGGTGGAGTTCGGAATGCAGCCCCATGACGCCGCAGGCCTTGACCTTGTAGCGCACGTAGACCTGCGAAGCCGGGTTGTCGCCGACCAGGATTACCGCCAGGCCTGGCGTTACACCCTGCTCCTTGAGAGCGTCGACACGTTCTTTCCACTGCGCGCGGATAGCCTTCGACACGGCGATGCCGTCCATGATGGTGACGCTCATGAGCGCCTCCGGTGACTGGTGCACCCTTGCGGGTATACCGGGCTTTCACCCATAACTGGTGATTGGTGATTGGTGAAGGCAATCTTCACCATCGACATCTTTTCCTGCTTTTTCTCAGTCCTCAGCATTCTTTTCAAGACCCCCCTTGAGGGGTGCTCAGTCCTCAGTCCTTCTTTGCTTTTTCGATCTGCGCCAGCGTCGAATAGAACACCGGCCCTCTGCCCATATCGGACTCGCGCTGGCTGGTCAGCGCGTTGATGTTGACCCCGCCGCGCATTTTCGAGCCTTGCAGTTGCTTTTGGGCACCGATCACGCCGGACAGCAGGCCGTCGACGATCAATGCATGGCCAAAGACCTCGCCGCGGTCGTTGAATAACCGGCAGTCGTCGCCATCCTGGATGCCGCGCGCCTTAGCGTCCCGCGTGCTGATCTCGAAGGTCGGACGCGCGAGCATTTCCTGCAGGCGCGGCACATGCTGAAAACTCGAGCCAATGAAGTAATGAGTCGCGGCGCTGATCACTTGCAGCGGAAATTTTTTCTTCGCCTCCAGGCTTTCGAATCCCTCCTGCTCCGGCAGATGCATCGGCAAGGGGTCCACGCCGAGTTTGGCCAGCGCCTCCGAGTAGATCTCGATCTTGCCCGACGGAGTCGGCCACTTGCCGCTGTTGATACCCCAGCGGCGCGGAGAATCGACGTTGGCCCTCGCCCAGCCGTTGCGTTTCAATCCGTCGTAGGTAATGCCCTCGAATAGCGGATTGACCTTGGGATCGATCAGTTCGCGGATCATGTTCTCGTCGGACTGCGAAAAGCAGGGATCGTCGTAACCCATCGCCTTTGCCAGCCGGCGGAACATTTCCTGGTTGTCGAGGCTCTCGCCCTGTTTCCCGATCGCCTGCTCGGACAGGGTGTAGTAGTAGTTCCCATAGGCCGGGAGCAGATCCATATGTTCGAGTGCCGTATCGGCCGGCAGCACGATGTCGGCGTAAGACGCGGAATCGCACCAGAAGGTGTCGTGCACCACCATAAACAAATCGTCGCGGGACATGCCCTTGCGAGCCGCGGTGGTGTCGGGAACGCAATTGGCCGGATCGGCGTTCCAGCAGAACAACGCCTTGATTGGCGGATCGAGAGCGGAATCGTTGAGCGCATTGCCGAGCTGGATCATGTTGATAGTACGCGGCGTGCGCCCTTCGAGCAGGTAAGTGCCCTGCAACTTGCGCATATCCACGCGCCGCATTTCTCCTCCGGTCGACATGCACACGCCGCCCTTGCCGCGCATCGCGCCGGTGATCGCCGGCAGCAGCTTGATGGCGCGGGTCATCATGCCGCCGTTGTCATGGCGCTGGATGCCCCAGTTCACCCGTATGAAGGACTGTTTTGTCCCGCCGTAGAGCAATGCCAGTTTTTCGACATCGGCCGCGGGAATGCCGGTGATCGCTTCGACGCGATCCAGCGTGTACTCCGGCAGGCGCTCGTCCAGCAGCTTTTTCCAGCCCAAGGTATGGCGTTCGAGAAAATCCACATCGTGCAGGCCGCGATCGACGATGACTTTCATCATCCCGAGCGCCAGCGCCGCGTCGGTACCGGGGCGCGGCTGAATATGCCAGTCCGCGAACGCAGTGGTCCGCGTCACACGCGGATCGATCGCGATGATCTTTGCGCCGTTGTCGCGCGCCGCATTCACGAACGGCATCGCATGCACCCCGGTGGACACCAGGTTCGTACCCCAGAGGATCACGACCTCCATATCCGGCAAGTCTTCGATGTTGGCGTCGCCCACGCGACCGAAAGTGTGCATTTCGGCTGCGGCCCCGGCTGCAGTGCAGATCGTGCGCTCGAGGCGCGCGGCGCCCATCTTGTTGAAGAAACGTTCGCCCATGCCGAAAAAACCAAGCATGCCGAGCGTGCCGGAATAGGAAAACGGCTGGACGGCCTCGGCGCCGTACTCCGAGATCACCGCCTTGAGTCTTACTGCGATTTCGTTGAGCGCTTCGTCCCAGCCGATACGCTGGAATTTCGCGCCGGCACCTTTCGGTCCGACGCGACGGTGCGGATAAAGCACGCGTTTGTCGTTGTAGACCAGGTCGAGATAATGATTGACCTTGTTGCAGAGATAGCCGCGTGTCACCGGGTGCGTCCGGTCGCCCTCCACCTTGATCGCGCGCCCGGAGGCTGTGTCCACGGTAACCCGCATGGAGCAACCGTCGGGACAGTCATGCGGACAGGCGACGTGCACTATCCGCAGTTTGCTGGAAACGCCCGGTTCGCCGATTACGCCCATCACCGCCTCGCCCGAAACACTATTCTGCGATATTGTAACGCCCCGGCCGTACTTGCCGCACGATTACAACAAATCCGCCATTCGAAGAGGTGTTCATGCAACACATCCGCGCGTTTTCCGCACTCCTGCTTGCCGCCGGCCTCATGTTCGCGGTCGATGTCGAAGCGAAGCTCGTCAAACTCGAAATCGCGAAACGCGAAGTCGTTGCGGACGGGATGTCGTTCGGCGACGCCGGACCCTATGAAAAACTGACCGGACGCGCATGGTTCGAAGTCGATACGACTCTCGAGAGAAACAAAACCGTATTCGATATCGACCGCGCACCTCTGAACGCAAAGGGCAGGGTCGAGTTCTCCGCTGACATGGCGATCCTCAAACCCGTGGATATGGCCCTGGGCGTGAAAACCCTGTTCTTCGAAGTCAACAACCGCGGACGCAAGATCTCCTTCGGCCGCATGCACGACACCGCCTCGGACGCCAACATGAACGATCCGGTTGCCTCGCGCGATTTCGGCAACGGCTTCCTGATGAAACGCGGCTACGTGCTGGCGTGGGTGGGCTGGGGTGCAGACATCGCACCCGGCGACAACCGTTTGACGGTGAATTTCCCGATTGCCCTGGAAAACGGCCGGCCGGTCACGGAACGCATCCTGACCGAGTTCTCCGACCGCAATTTCAACGGCGGCAAACCCTCATCGTTGCCCTTATCCGGCGGCCCGGCATTCAAGTCCTTTCCCGCTGTGTCCGCCGACAAGAAGCAGGCGCAAGCCGAGCTCTACATGTTGTCGAGCGACTCGCCGAAGCCGAGCGCGCCGGACATTCCCCGCGGCGAGGCCGTGCCCGACGACCAGTGGGCATTCGCCGATTGTCCCGATGGCTGGCCAGGCAATCCCAGCACGGGTCACATCTGTCTGAAGGACGGATTCCGCAACGATCGCAACTACCACCTGATCTATCGCGCGACGGATTCCCCGGTGATGGGCCTGGGTTACGTGACGACGCGGGACTTCGTTTCCTTTCTGAGGAACGACGAAAAGGATGCCGCGGGTAACGCCAATCCGGTGTTCGGCATCAAGACCACGCTCTGCCAGGGCATCTCCTCGTCCGGCATGTATCTGCGCGACTACCTTTATCAGGGATTCAACGTCGACGAGCAGGAGCGCCAGGTCTGCGAGGGCATGCATATCCACGTCGCCGGCGTGCAGAAACTGTATCTGAACTACCGGTTCGCACAACCCAATCCCTTCACGCAGCAGCACCGCGAACGTTACGTGCCCGATACCAATTTCCCGCGCCAGTACGCCGTGCGCGTCAATCCTTTCAACCGGCTGCCGGACGGCATTCTCAAGCGGCCGAAGACCGATCCGAAAATCATCCACACGGATACGTCGAACGAATACTGGCAGTTCCGGGCTTCGCTCACCGGCGCCAGCGAAGGCGGCACCATGGACTTCAACGAATCGTCGAAAGCGCGGCGCTATCTGCTGGCCAGCCAGCAGCACGGCGGCTTCAAGCCCGACGCGCCGAACCACGGCATCGCCGACAAGCAATGCGAACAATTGACCAACGCCACACATCCGGGCCCGTTGCTGCGGGCCCTGGTGGTCGCTCTCGATGATTGGGTAAAGAAGAATGTCACGCCACCCGAGACGCGCGTGCCCAAAATCGCCGATCGAACGCTCGTAGCGCCTGACGAACTCAAGCTGCCGAAGATTCCCGGGTTGACTTTCGAAGGCTTGCACAACGGATCCGGGGATCGCGACTTCGGCCCGCGTGTGAAGGGAAATTCGGGCGTCGTCGACCTGCTGATCCCGCAGATCAAGGCGACTCACAAGATTCTGGTGCCGCAAGTCGATGCGATCGGCAATGACATAGCGGGCATTCGCCATCCCTTTGTCGAAGTCCCGGTCGCAACGCTGCTGGGCTGGAACACACGCGCGAAGGAGTTCGGCGGTCCGGACCTGTGCGACCTGCTCGGTTCGACCATTCCGTTGCCGAAGACCCGCGCCGATGCGCAGACGAAAGGCGATCCGCGGCCTTCCCTGGAAGAACTTTACGGTTCCCATGAAGCTTATGTTGCGAAAGTCGCCGAGGCGGCGAAGAAACTGCAAGACGAACGCCTGATGCTGCCGGAAGACGTCGACATGATTGTCAGGGAAGCGGAAGCATCGGACATCCTGCGCTAGCGCGGATCGCCGGTGTCGACTTCGTCCTCCGGCGACTGAAGCCTGAACTTCCCCGTCGGGTACGCGGTCCGACCGCTTATGGCCAACGACCCCGTGCGGCGCGGCCGGCACGCAGTTGGTGGATAATCCGATCATGCTGCCGCACGCCCGCTCCCGCCCGTTGCGCCGGCTCCTGCTCTGGACTGCGTGGACCCTCGTCACGCTGGTTCTGATCCTGGTGCTAGGTTTCCTGTATGTCACGTTTGTCGGCATCACCGTCGATGCCTCGTTCCTGCGCGGAACCATTGCGCAGACCTTCAGCGACAACATCGGCCGTCCGGTACGCTTCGAGGGCCCGATGGAGATGGAGATTTCCGCCAGACCGAAGCTGCGCATCGGCGGGCTGCATATCGCCAACGCGCCGGGATTCGGCGACGACGATTTCGCCAGCCTCGGTGAAGCGCGTCTGGCGGTGGATCTCTGGCCGCTGCTGTTCAAGAGGAGGCTGCACATCGACGAGCTTGCAGGCAGCGATGTACACGCTCGTCTGCAGGTCAAGGCGGATGGCAGTAACAACTGGACATTCCATCGCCCGAAGTCCGCTGCAACCAAAGCGCCCGAGCCCGCTGGCACGTCATCGATCAGCGCGGACCAGGCGTTTGCGCTGCTCGATATCCAGCGGGTCACGCTGGAAAAACTCAACGTGAAGTATATCGGCGCCGACACCAAGAGCCACTACTTTTCCCTGCATGCCCTGACCGCGCAGTCTCCGGCCAATCAACCGTTCAAGCTGAGCCTGAACGGCGCGGTAGAGAAAGAGTTTCCCTACCTGTTGGACTTCACCGGCGGCAAATTATCGGACCTGGCGACCGACAAGCCCTGGCCGATCGCTTTCACGCTGACCTTCCTCAGTTCCACGCTCACGGTCAACGGCAGCGTCAGCGGCGCCAGCGGCGAAGTGACGTTCGGTCTCGGCACCGAAAACCTCCTGGAATTCGAACGCCTGCTGCAAACCAAGCTGCCGGACGTAGGCGCCAGCGGCATCGCCGGGACCGTGATCTTCGCCCCACATCGGGCGGCGATCACGCAACTGACCGGTGCCATGGGCAACACGACACTGGTCGGTGCCCTGAATTTCGACGATACCGGGTCCAAACCGAAGCTCAGCGGCTCCCTGGTCTTGCCGACGCTCGACCTGCGTCCTTTTCTGGGCGAGAAACCCGCGAAGGAAAATATCGAGCCGCCCCGCAGTCTCGCCGAGGTCTACCGCAGCCTGTCCGCCGCCACATTCGATCTCAGGCAACTGAACAGCGCAGACGCCGACATCACCCTGGGCGTCGGGCGATGGCTGAGCCTGCCGGGCGACGTAAAAGACGTCACGCTGCAGATCAAGCTGAAAGACGGGACGCTGCAGGCCCCGGTGAAAGCCTCGATCACGGGCGTCGCGCTATCGGGCAGTGCCGGCGCCGATGCCAATGCGAGTCCGCCAAAATTCAATCTGGCGCTCGGCACGCGCGATTCCGATCTGGGTGGACTGGCCGAACTGCTGCTCAGGGTACGAGGCGTCAAGGGACACCTCGGGCGATTTGATCTCAGGCTCTCGGCACAAGGCGATCAGGGCAAGGAGCTGGTGCAGAGCCTGGACGTCCGGCTCGAAGTCGATCGCGGGCGGTTCAGCTACGGAAATATCGAAGGGGGCCGCCCGGTGGAATTCGGCCTGGACAAACTGGCGGTCACCCTACCCGCGGGCAAGGCATTGAACGGCGAAATGCGCGGCGCACTGCTCGGTCATCCGTTCACTGCGCAATTGCATGCCGGGGCGCTCGAGGCGACCATGCTGCAGGGACGCACGCCGCTGGACTTCATTTTGCGCTCGGGTGACGTGCATGCGCGCGTTCACGGCACGCTCGAAGCGCCCGTGGCCGATCGCGGACCGGATATCGCTTTCGAATTCTCCGCCCCTCACGCCGGCCAACTGGCGAGCTGGTTCGGTTTCAAGCCCGGCGCCGAAGCGCCGGCCGCGCTGTCAGGCAAAGCGAGTCTTCGCGAAAACGAATGGCGATTGCAGGATCTGTTGTTCAAACTCGGCCGCACTACGCTCACCGCGGATCTGGCGCGCACGACCGCTGACCGCAAATCACTCGTAAAAATACGGCTAGGCGCCGAACAGATCGACGTCAGGGAACTGGAATCGCTGATCCCGAAATCGGAAAAGGAAAAAACGGATTCCGAGCGGCCTGTGGTGGACATTCCTCTGCTCCCGCAGGGCATCGACCTCACCGATGCAGACATCGTCGCCCGGATCAAGCGGTTCGCCGGCACGCCCGTCGAAGTGCGCGATGTGTCGTTCGACGGCCGAATCCGCGACGGGTACATGCATCCGTCCCCTTTCGCGGCCCATGTCGCCGACACCGGCTTCAATGGCGCGGTGCTGTTCGATCTGCGCGGCGCGGAGCCGATGGCCGGTTTGTGGCTGTTCGCGACCAACATCGACGTCGGCAAACTGTTGCGCACGCTTGGCGTGGTGCGAAATCTGGAGGCGACATTCAACGAGTTCGCCTTCAACCTCGTCGCCCGCTCGAGCCGGCTCGGCGACATGCTGTCGCGCTCTCAGTTGCTGGGATCGATCGGCGGCGGGCGCATCGTCCTGCGCGATCCGAATACTCACGGCGAAGCGCGCATCACCGTGGACAAGGGCGAGTTGCGCGCCGATCCGGGCATGCCGCTGCGATTGACGCTGAAAGGTGCACTCGACGACGTGCCGGTATCGATCGTGCTGGACACGGCTCGTGCCGACCAGTTGGCGGATCCCAGGCTGCCGCTGTCCTTCAAACTGAATGCGGAAGCCGCCGATTCCCGCGTCATGCTCTCCGGTAACATTGCGCGGCCCATCGGCAGCGAACTGGAACTCGCACTCGATGCGGGTGGCACCCGATTCGACAATCTCAACAAACTCACCCGCGCATCGCTGCCGCCGTGGGGACCATGGTCCGCCATCGGCAAGTTCCGCATGTCGCCGCGCGGCTACGAAGTCAACGATCTGCGACTGCAGGTCGGCGAAAGCCTGCTTAACGGGCAGGGTCGGCTCGACACCGAGGGCGGCCGGCCGCGCATCGGCATCGCACTCGCCGCCCCGATCATCCAGCTTGACGATTTCAAACTTGGCGACTGGTCGCCGTTCGAAAAGAAGCCAGACGACAAACCGACGACGCTTACCGCCGACGAGGTTCGCGACAAGGCCGCTGTGGCCAGCGACCAGGCACAGAAACTGTTGAGTCCTGAAATGCTGCGCCGACAGGATGCAAACCTGAAAATCGAAGTGAACCAGGTGCTGTCCGGCAAGGACAAGCTCGGCAGCGGAAAGCTGGAAGCCAGACTGGAGAACGGTCGCGCGGATATCGGCCCGATCGAACTCGACGTGCCGGGCGGTTCTGCGAAACTGCAACTGGGTTATGAACCGACCGAGCAGGACGTGAAAGTGGATTTGCACATCGACGTTCAGAAGTTCGATTACGGCGTGCTTGCCCGCAGGATCAAACCCGAGAGTGACCTGCGCGGCGCATTCAGCGTCACGATGGACGTCGACTCGCGCGCCCGCTACCTGTCGGAAATACTACGACACGGATCCGGGCGCATCGAATTCTCGGTATGGCCGCAGAGCATGCAGGCGGGCATTTTCGACCTGTGGGCGGTGAACGTGCTGGTCGCGCTCGTCCCCGCGGTGGATCCCGGCAAGGCATCGAAAGTGAACTGCGCGATCGGCCGCTTCGAACTAAGCGACGGCAAGCTGGTCGACCGGACCATCCTGATGGATACCAGCAGGATGCGCGTGACCGGAAGGGGCAAGGCGAATTTCACTGACGAGAATTTCGATCTGCGCATGCGCCCCCAGGCCAAGACCGCTCAGTTCCTGAGCCTGGCGACGCCGATTCAGGTCAGCGGGCCGTTCAACAATTTCAAGATCGGGGTATCGCCCGGCGACATCATCGGAACCGTCGGCAGGCTGGCGACTTCGATCTTCTGGGTGCCGCTGCAGAAAATCGCCGGCAAAAAAATACCGGCCGATGGCAGCGACGTCTGTTTCCCCGTCTTCGGCGATGCTCGCCCGCTGCGGCCCGCATCCCGGTGATCGATGCGCAATGATCCCATTTCTGTCAGCACAAAAAAGGGCGCCTGTGGGTGCCCTTTAGGTTTTGCATGTCGCGAATGACGCTGGCGAATCAACAAGGATGTCAGCTGCGTGCCAGTACGGGAAGGTGGCGCAATAGCTCCATCGCGCGCCCAAGCTGGCAGTCGTCACTGCTGCCGGGAATGGCCAGCAACAGCGCCGCATCCTGCGCATCAAATGGTTCCGGCATCGCGCATGCGGATTCGCTCGCCTTGACGGATTTCGTATCCAGTGCAGCCGGCTTCACGCCGGCAGCCGTATCGATGGCTGGTTGTTCGATGACCTTGTCCGGTGTCACACCTTTGCCCTGAATGCGCCGGCCGTTAGGCGTGAAGTAATACGCTGTCGTCAGTTTCAGCGCGGCGCCGTCAGCGAGCGGCACCAGAACCTGGACCGACCCCTTTCCAAAAGTCTGCGTGCCTACCACGGTCGCGCGCCGATGGTCCTGCAGTGCGCCGGCGACAATTTCCGCAGCCGAAACCGATCCCGAATTCACCAGCACCACGAGCGGCAAAGTCTTCAGATCAGGCAGATGCTTCAGGGCTTCCGCCGTGCTCGCATGCAGATACTGGTCCTCGTTTGTCCGCAAACGCATGCGGGATTCCGCGGCTGCGGCCTCGGTATACACAACCAGCGCGTCTTCCGGCAGGAACACCGACGAAACCGCGACCGCCGATTTAAGCAGACCGCCGGGATTATCGCGCAGGTCGAGAAGAACCCCTTTGAGGCCGCTGCCGCTCTGGCGGACCATTTCCGCGAGTGCCGCCAGCATCGAATCCGCCGTGCGCTGATTGAAATGCGTGATCCTGACGTAGCCGTAGCCTGAACCCAGCAGTGCGGATTTCACGCTGCGGCTGTGGATGATCGCACGCCTGACGGTAACGACGTGTGGCTCGACGTCGCCTTTGCGCAATACCGTAAGCGCAATGCTCGTATCGGGTTCGCCGCGCACCCGCTGGATCGCCTGATCGAGCGTCAATCCCTCGACGCTGACTTCGTTGAGTCTGGTGATGAGGTCGCCCGGCCGCAACCCGGCCTGAAGCGCCGGGGAGTCTTCGAAAGTGGAAACAACCCGGACCGCGCCGGCTTCCATGCCCACTTCCATGCCGAGTCCGCCAAATCTGCCGCCGTTGTCCTGTTTCAGTTCGCGATAGGCTTCCGGTTCGACATAATCCGAATAAGGGTCCAGTCCCTGAAGCATTCCGCGAACAGCATCGGCAATCAATTTCTGGTCATCGATGGACCCGACGTATTTGGCCTTGATCTGTTCGATCACTTCAGCGAGCGCACGCAACGTAGCGTCCCGCGCAGCGTCATCGGCGGAGGCGGGACTTGCGTACGCAATAGCAATGAGCAATGCGCTCAGCAGAGAGTGGAACGCTTGGCGCCAGCGCCGGATGCGCTGAGAAACAGGCGCGCTACGCCCGTGAAGATTCAACCGTCCCGTTACCGCATTCAACTTTTTTCTTTCTCCAACACCCACGCCTGTGATTCTACGGCAACCTCAAAACAAGCTTGATAAAAATATTGCACCGCAATGCATTGCCGGTCGCCAGTTGGAGGACTAGAGTTATTGCCCCGCGGTATCCAAACTCGCTCCGGCTGCCGCAACTCTTCATCGTCCTCCCGCCGTAATCCCGACTCATTTGACGGGTGCGCCCGGGTTAAGCCGAGCCATGCGGATTTCTCCTCAAGGCCTCCCTTGCGTTCAAGCCACCCGGGCGCAGCTTTCACTGCGCAACCGCCATGCCAGCGCAGCGCGCAAGGACACGTCAATCTTATTGAGATCGTGAAAGCCGAAGATTTATCGGGAATTTCCGAAACCGCGGGACAGGTGGTATCCGGATTACCGGAAATCCGACAAGAAAATTGGGGCGCAGAACGTCAATTAGCGACCGGAGCCGGCCGCATTCGAAGCGAGTGCGGGAGAAACAACCTCGCGCATGTTCGAGGACTGCCGCAGTGGGTAGGTCGGGCGCGGCGATTTGTCCTCGTAGTAAGGCATCATCTGCGGCACCAGTGCGGCCAGCGTTTCCATGCGCTTCACTGGCGCCGGGTGGGTAGACAGGAAGTCGGTTCGCGACTTGCCGCCGCCGACCTTGGCCATTTTTTCCCACAGGGTCACAGCGGCATGGGGGTCGTAACCCGCCTTGGCCGCCAGTTCGATGCCGATACGATCGGCTTCCGACTCCGCGGTGCGGCTGTTCGGGAGTTCCAGCGCGACGATTGCAGCAGCCTGCGCGCCGGTCAACGTGAGATTGCCGTATCGGCTGTCGCGCTGGGTAACGGCCAGTGCGCCCAGCCCCACCTGCATGGCCATGGCACGCGACATTTTCTCCGCAGAGTGTTTGGCAAGCGCGTGGGAAATTTCATGCCCCATCACCTGCGCCAGCTCATCATCGGTCGGCTTGATCTGCAGGATCAGCCCGGTATAAATCGCCATCTTGCCACCGGCCATGCACCACGCGTTCACGGTTTTGGGATCGTCGATGACCTTGACGCTCCATTCCCAGTTCTGCGTTTCGGGTCGATACTTGATCGCCTGCGCAATCAGACGACTGGTGATTTCATGCACACGAGTAACCGTCGCCGGATCGGAGTCGATCTTGCCCTCCTTCGCCAGGGGCTGGAGCATGGCGGCGTAGGCCTGCTTGGATTCGCTGATCGCCGTGTTTTCCGACACCAGCATGAGCTGCTGGCGGCCTGTTACCGGATTGGATTGACAGCCTGCCAGCGCCAGGATCGCAAAGGTCAGCGCGATGGAAATTCTCGTCATGTTGGGCTCCTCTCGCAGAGTTGGAGTAACCGAAGTCCGAATTCGTTCAATGCCAACGTAATGCCGCAGACCGATGTCGCCGGCCATGCACAAAAAAAACGGTCGAATAAACGGACAAAAAAGCCGGCAGTCAGCCGGCTTCCATCGGTGTTTCCGACAGCTCAAGCGTACAGTCGGCTGTGCCTCGGCACTTTCGCCATCAGATATTCCATCTGATCCTGGAGAATGCGCCGGTTCTGCAGGATCAGGTGTTCGTAGCGATTCGGCACATAGGGGGTGTAAAGCAGTGGCATTTTCGCTTCTTCCGGCGTGCGCCCGCCCTTGCGGATATTGCAGGACCGGCAGGCGGTAACCACATTCATCCAGCGGTCGCGGCCGTTGAGATACACCGGGATGACGTGATCTCTCGAAAGATCGCGTTCCTTGTACTGGCCGCCGCAATAAGCGCACATGTGCCGGTCGCGGAAAAACAGCGAGGTATTGGACAGATGCGGTTCGGCATGGTGGTCCTTGACGAAATCCACCGCACCCTTGATGGCGATGATGCTGTGCGTGGAAAGTTCCGAACGCCGGCCGGTCACGCGGCAGATTCCGCCGCGGTAGGTCGCGACGGGGTCGCCGAGCGACCACGCCACCATGCGTCGCGCATAGTAGGAAATGGCTTCTTCGACCATCAACCACCGGCTGGGGACACCGGCCATATCGACTGCAAGTACCAGGGCCAACGCCGTTCTCCTGAATCATGCCGAAGCGCGGACAGACGGCGCGCTTCGACTTTTTAGCCGGCCACGGACCCGGAACCGCGTATCGGGCTGCAACACGGCATTTTGTAGAGTATAGCCGCAAGAAACGAGATTTTGGAAGTCACCCAACCGGTTAGGCGGAGGTTTGCGTGCAATTTCGCACTTGTCAGGCATCCAGAGAGACTTTCTGGATGGTAATGGCGTCGACCGGACACACCGATTCGCAACGGCCGCAGCGGATGCACTGGCTCTGGTCGATCCACAGCCGGTTGTAGTACAGCGAGTCGGTCTTCCCCTGTTCGACGCGGGTGTAACCGGTAATGCACCCCTCGTCGTCGCGGACCAGCGAGGCAATCTCGACGATGCAGCCCTCGACCGGTTTCACGTTGAGGCATTCGTCGCAGAGGACACATTTCTCGTCGATGATCTCGAATTTGTAGTGGCAGAGATAACACCGAGAGGCTTCCGCGGACGCGGTATCAGCCGAATAGCCGGTTTCCACTTCTGCGTCGAGTTTTCGTTTGCCGACCGCCAGCGCCGGCATGGGGTGGATCGGGATCAGATTCATCTGCGGCGTCCGGCCGGTGTCGCGACCGCCGGGAAGCTTCGACTGGAATACGGGACCGGCGAACGCGCGTGCAGGCGAGCGCTTCACGCCATTCAGCCAGGCGTTCACCTTGCGCGCGCATTCCCGGGCATGGCCGATCGCCTGGATCAGCGTCGTCGCCCCCAGCGCAAAATCGCCCGCCGCGAACAGGTTGGGTTGGGCCGTCTCCTGGCCGTTGCCGCTCGACAACCAACCGTCTTTCGCCACCAGTTTTCGCGTCAGCCCGGAACCGATCCAGTGAGTGTCCGGGAATTGTCCGGTAGCCAGGATGACAGTATCCGCGCCGATGTCGAGTTCCGACCCCGGAACGTTTACCGGCATACGCCGCCCGTCGTGGCCCGGCTCGCCCTGCCGGGTGCGGATAAATCGCGCACCAATCACCGCTCCGCCAGCGCCCAGGAATTTCACAGGCGAATAGTTCGTCTCAAGGTGCCCGCCTTCTTCGAGCAACGCTTCCAATTCTCCCGGCAGAACCACCATATCCTGGCGCGCCCGGCGATAGACGACACCGACCTGGGCACCCAGCCGCAGTGCCGTCCGGGCGCAGTCCATCGCGGTATAGCCGCCGCCGATCACGAGCACACGTCGGCCAATATCGCGCCGGCCGAATTCATTGACTTGCAGCAAGAAGGACAGGCCGTGCTCGATGCCTTTCAGACCCTTCCCCGGCAGATCGAGCACATTCGGCCGCAGCGTCCCGGCCGCCATCACCGCCGCGTCGAATTCCCCGGCGAGCTGCGAAACCGGCAGGCCACCTCCGACCTCCATGCCGCATCGAATTTCCACGCCCATCGCAACAATTTGCCGGATCTCGCGCGCGATGATCGAGCGCGGCAACCTAAAAGCCGGAATGCCCTGGTTCAGCATGCCCCCGGGCGTCGCGTGTTTTTCGAAAACCGTGACCCGATGGCCGAGCAGCGCCAGGTCGCGCGCCGCCGCTAGACCCGCGACGCCGGAACCGATGACCGCGACTGTCTTTCCGCTGGCCGGACGATCCGACTTCAGAACGGCGGGCGCACCGCTGCCGAAATCGGCCGCCGAGCGCTTGGAAAAACAAATGGCAACCGATTCGCCATTACCCTCCCATCCATGCCGGCAAGCGCTTTCACAGGGTCGCGAACAGACCCTTCCCAGTACCGCTGGAAAAACGTTGTCCCGCAGATTGATTTCATACGCCTCGGCAAAGCGGCCGTGATAGATCGCTTCGAGATAACCGGGAATATCCGTACCCGCCGGACAGGCGGCCTGACAGGGAATATTCTTTTCGAGCCAATGCAAGTCCTGAGCTGCCGTGCTTTCGCCGGCGGCGATCGAAAGGGCGGTGGCGGATTTGAAGTCGTGTCGCAAGGTCGTTACTCGTCAGGTCAAAATCAAAATCTCAACGCAGAGACGCAGAGGACGCAAAGGACGCAGAGGAAAAGCAAATCGGGAAATAAGGAAGAGCCCGGAATGAAGTTGTCACAATGCGGCGATTCTCGCTCCGATGGGAACCTTCCAATTCACGTCTTCAAGCTGCTTCCGCGTGCAGGCGCACGCCTAGCGCACGTGCCACCTTGAGAACGGTGGCGAAGCTCGGGTTGCCGTTCTCGCTGAGAGCTTTGTACAAACTTTCCCGGCTGAGTCCGGCGTCACGCGCGACCTGCGCCATACCCTTCGCGCGGGCTATGTCGCCCAGTGCGCGTGCAATGCCCGCCGCATCGTCAGGTGCCTCGGTCAACCAGGCATCTAGGTAGGCAGCCATCTCCTCGGCAGTGCGCAGTTGTTCTGCCACGTCGTATCGCACGGTCTTTGTCTTCGCAGAAGCTTTTGTTACGGTCTTGGGCATTCTGAATTACTCCTACAGGTTCTTGGCAAGGGCTATGGCCGCCTTGATATCTCGCTGCTGCGTGGCTTTGGCTCCACCGGCCAGGAGCACGATAAGTTCGCCACCTCTCTCGGTGTAGTAGACACGGTAACCCGGACCGAAATCGATCTTCAACTCGGACACGCCGTCAGTGAGATTGCGATACTGACCCGGATTGCCATGAACGAGCCGATCAACTCGCACTTGGATGCGGGCGCGACCCATACGATCTGACAGGGAGTTGATCCAGTCCAGATAGACCTCCGTCATCTGCACCCGCATACGCACAGTGTATCCTATAGGATACGACTGTCAAGCCTGCAAAGCATGGCTTGGATCGAGCCTTCCCAAGCTCATTACTCGTCAGTTCAAAGTAAAAATTTCAACGATGACAAAATAAAGATCTCACCGCAGAGGCACAGAGAACGCAAAGGAAAGCGAATCGGCAAATACGAAAAAATGTCGAGGTATCGGGAATTCGTGGTTGTCCCATATTATGAGACGTCGAGAATTCGTGGTCTGTCCCATATTATTCTTTAGACCTCACAACCCCGCCCTTAGCTGACGCAGCGTGTCGGAGAGGCCAATTAGATCGTACCGCTCACGATAGACGAGTTTGAACACTCCCAAAACGCAGACTCCAACCTGTGAAATCGTCTTGAGCGCATGCTGGAACTGAATCGGCTCATCCCCGGCATATATCACTGTGAAATGGAAGCTCTCGGGATCTTCATTCATCCCGAGCGATCCCATAAGCGCCCGCTCGTTCGGATGAGCACCAAAGTCAATTGTCCGGTCATAGAGAGTTTGCGCGATTTCTCCTTCACGCCGGTCAACGGACTGCAGAAGGCCCAGCATTGTCCCGATCTTGAATTCATCACGGACTCTTTTCTTATGTTCGTCACTGTCATGACGTTCCAGCCAAGTGCGCCGCGAATCAGGATTCTTGCAAAGGTAAAGGCCGTATAGCGCGCTTTCTAAACTGGAGCGCAACACGGCAAAGGACTCAGGAAATTGACCACCCGATGCTAGGTTGACGGCCGCGAGAAAGTTCGAGTGGGCGCGCAAGAGAAAGAATGCGGCGAACCACTCTCTGGTATTGAAGAGATTTTTCTGTAGTGTGCGATACGCGCCGTCTATTGCAATTGGCCTTTGAAACTGCGGCCTCAGCTGCTCATAGGTGGCGAACGAGTTACCTCGCACGCTGTCGAGGAAGCCTGTGACTTCGTCTTGGCCCCAACCTTGGGGAGCGGGCGGCAATGTCATAATCGACGTGAGGTCTAACGTTCGACGTGCGGCGGGGCCAACGGCGGAACGTCGTTGCGCCTCGCCTCGACGGAGGGGTGAGGTTTCACTTTTTGTTGACTCCGAGAAGCAAGTTGTCGACCTGACGCGGGAGGAGGCGAAGCGAATACTCTTTCTCGCAGAGCGTTTGTAGATGGTCGCACTTTTCCGCGAACTTCCGGTATTCGTTGTCTCCAAGGCCTGATGTTCGCGACGCGCGCGGCAGATGGGGTGTGAACTTACGAAGCGCTTCTACAGCACGCGAGTCGTAGATGTAGAACAGCTCTGGCAC
Organism: Betaproteobacteria bacterium; assembly: GCA_016194905.1. NCBI lineage: Bacteria > Pseudomonadati > Pseudomonadota > Betaproteobacteria > Betaproteobacteria bacterium. Next base: position 42,616 of record JACQAP010000010.1, on the reverse strand, counting down.
ATGAAAGTGCAAGTACTTCGATGCCATTGAGCGCTTCTCCATGCCGCTGATCTCGCTGAAAAGGGCCGTGGTCATGCCATGAACTTTGACCAGCGTGGCAAGTGCCACTGGCGTTCCGGGCATGACCGATCTTGCTTCGGTGAGCCAGATATCGATCTCGGAGTCTCGTAGAGCGGGTGCCACTTCCTCGACATAGAAACTGTCGTTCTCGTCTTCGTCTTGCTTGGTCGTCCTACGCTCGATGGCTGCTGCATACACGCGACCAATCAACAAGATCTTCGCCAGTATGGCTCCGGTTTCCACATGTGCTGGATGGGCGCTGCATAGGTCATATAAGACCTTGTTGCTAAGGTTCCAAGGGCTGTCTTCCATCGCCCTCAGTACGCGGCTTCGATTGATCGCTGGCATGTGAAACCCGACTAGGTTTAGACGTCATGATAAACATCTCCGATGCCAGAAACACGTTTCTATAGCTATAAATAGGTTTCCAATAGCATAAACATCGGAACGTCTGCTCCCGCGGAACAATTCCTGACGTCCGCCCCCAAGTCTCGTCTTCTCTGCGTTGCTCTGCGTACTCTGCGCCTCTGCGTTGAGATTTTTATTTAGAACAACCCGACAACCTTGCCATCCGGTGCCAGATCGATCTTCGTCGCGGCTGGGACTTTGGGCAATCCGGGCATGGTCATGATGTCACCGCATACCATGACGACGAATTCCGCTCCGGCGGCGAGGCGCACTTCACGGATGTTGATGACGTGTCCCGAAGGAGCGCCGCGGGACGAAGCGTCCGTGGAAAAGGAATACTGCGTCTTGGCGATGCAGACCGGATAGTGGCCATAGCCGCCATCCTGCAGCTTCTGGATCTGCGCCTTCACCTTGGCGTCGGCGGTGATATCCGCCGCGCCGTAAATTTTTGTCGCCACCGCCCGGACCTTGTCCCACAAGGTCGCCGTATCCTCATAGACGAAACGAAATCCTGAAGTTCCCTTGTCGATGATGCCGACGACCGTGTGCGCCAGTTCTTCGGCACCGGCGCCACCCTGCGCCCAGTGCTTAGCCAGTATCACCGGTGTGTCCTGCGTAGCAATCTTCTGCTTCAGCAGGGCGATCTCTGCTTCGGTGTCGTGGGTGAAATGATTGATCGATACCACGCACGGCAGTCCATATTGACTACGCACGTTGTCGACGTGGCGCGCCAGGTTCGCAATCCCTTTTTCCAGAGCTGCGAGATTCTCCCTGTTCAGGTCCTTCAGATCGGCCCCGCCGTGATACTTCAGCGCGCGAACAGTCGCGACGATCACGCAGGCGTCCGGCCGAAGTCCCGACTTGCGGCATTTGATATCGACAAATTTCTCCGCGCCGAGATCGGCGCCGAAGCCGGCCTCGGTCACCACGTAATCGGCGAGCTTGAGTCCCGCCCGCGTAGCAATGACCGAGTTGCAGCCATGCGCGATATTGGCAAACGGACCGCCATGAAGAATCGCGGGCGTGTTCTCCAGGGTCTGCACCAGGTTCGGTTTGAGCGCATCCTTGAGCAGCACGGTCATGGCGCCATGTGCATCGAGATCCCGCGCGCGCACCGGCTGCTGCTCCTTTGTGTAAGCGACCACGATGTTACCCAGCCGCTGCTTCAGATCGACCAATGAAGTGGACAGGCAGAAGATCGCCATGACCTCGGAGGCCACCACGATGTCGAAGCCGTCCTGTCGCGGATAGCCATTGCCGGGGCCACCGAGGGACACGACGATATCGCGCAGCGCGCGATCATTCATATCCAGCACGCGCTTCCAGGCAATCCGGCGCACGTCGATGCCGAGTTCGTTGCCGTGATGAATATGGTTATCCAGCATCGCCGCCAATAGATTATTAGCAAGCTGAATGGCATTGAAGTCGCCGGTGAAGTGCAGATTGATGTCTTCCATCGGCACCACTTGCGCGTAGCCGCCTCCGGCCGCGCCGCCCTTCATGCCGAATACCGGGCCGAGGCTCGGCTCACGCAGCGCGATCAGCGCCTTCTTGCCGATCCGGTTCAAGGCATCGCCAAGTCCGACCGTCGTCGTAGTCTTACCCTCACCGGCCGGTGTCGGGCTGATCGCAGTGACAAGGACCAGCTTGCCGTCAGGCCGATCCCTGAGACTGTCGAGATAAGCCAGCGAGAGCTTGGCCTTGAAGTGACCGTAGGGTTCGAGATGCTCCTCGGCAATGCCGAGACGCTCCCGGGCAAGCACGGTGATGCGTTGCATCCGCGCCTGCTGCGCGATTTCGATGTCGGAAAGCACGGCGGGCCTTTTCTGGTTCTTAGGGTTCAGAAACAAAAAAGCGGCAGAGACTTCTGCCGCTTCCGAAAAAAAGTTCGGTGATTATCTGGACGGACCGGTGTGACCGTCTTCCGGGTGGATCATGGTCGTGCCGCCCGGACCGTACCCGATCAACTGCAGAATGACCTCTTCATCCTTGGCGCCATCGTAGTGATGGCCGCCCGCCGGGTGTTTCATGAAGCCGCCCGCTTTCACCGGCACGGTCGTGTTCGGGTCGAAAGTGTCGCCGGTTCCCGTCCACCAAGTGCCCTTCAGCACCACGGCGTAACGGTCGTCCGGATGAAAATGCGGGCGCGACATGAGTCCGGGAGGAAACTTCACGCGGACGACGTAGACACCGGGTTTGGACGGATCGCCCGCGATCACAGCCATCTTCACGCCGTTGTATCCCGGCGCATCCTTCCACTGGATATCTTCGGGCAGGACACGGATGAAGCCGCTCTCGTCCGTATCGGCACGCAACAGCGTCGCAGGAACGAACACGGCTGCGAGCAACAGGATAAAAGAGGTGAGTCTGCGGATGCTGGTCACGTTGTCCTCCGGACAGGGGGGTTGTCTTATGCGAGGATTTTAACCCGCCTTCGAGTGTGACGCCATGTAGTCCAGCGTCAAATGCGCGAGCGATCGCACGCCAAGGAGCAACGCCGATTCGTCGACGAAGAACCGTGGCGAATGATTCGGCGCCGATTGCTTGAGATCGACGCCGCTTTGATCGATGCGGCGCGGCGTAATGCCGACAAAGAAGAAGAAGCCCGGGACCTTCTGCTGATAGTAGGAAAAATCCTCGTATCCCGTGATCTTCTGGCCGACGAAAACCTTCTCCTTGCCGGCAACCCGTTCGAGCGTCGGCACCATGCGTTCGGTGAGCGGGATGTCGTTCACCGTGACCGGATAAGCATTGTCGAAATGGACTTGAGCGGACGCGCCCGCGCTCTTGGCGATGAGCTCCACCGTGTTGCGGATTCGGTCGTGGATGTCCGAGCGCATTTCCTCGTTGAACGTACGCACGGTGCCGAGCATTTCGACGGCATCGGGAATGATGTTGTCGCGCACACCGCCCTTGATTGCGCCGATGCTCACGACCGCGGGCTCCAGCGTCACATCGACCTGGCGGCTGACGATGGTCTGCAGGCCCAGCACGATCTGCGAGGAAATCACGATCGGATCCACGCCTCTCCACGGCAACGCACCGTGGGTCTGGCGCCCATTTACCGTAATGCGGATGCGATCCGAACTGGCCATCGCAGGGCCGGGGCGATAGGCGATCATGCCCGCCTCGACACCGGCGAACACGTGCAGACCGAAGATCACGTCGGGGCTCGGATTTTCGAGCACACCCTGCTTGATCATCAATGCCGCACCGCCTTCCTCTCCCGGCGGCGGTCCCTCCTCCGCGGGCTGGAAAATGAACTTGATGCGGCCTCGCAGTTGCGTCTTCATGCCTGCCAGCAGCTCGGCAACGCCCATCAGCACGGCAATATGGCAATCGTGCCCGCAGGCATGCATGACGCCGACTTCCTGGCCGTTGAACGTCGTGCGCTCCTTCGACGCGAAGGGCAGATCGACCTGCTCGGCGACCGGCAGTGCATCCATGTCCGCCCGCAACGCAATCACCGGCCCTGGTTTTCCGGAATCCAGCAATCCGACCACGCCGGTATGGGCGACGCCGGTCTGTACTGCCAACCCAAGTGCGCGCAGATGCCCGGCGACGGCGCCTGCGGTGCGAATCTCGCGATTCGATAATTCCGGATGCTGGTGAAAATCGCGCCGCCAGGCGATGACCTTCGACTCGAGCGCCGAAGCCGCCGCGTCGACCTGCGCGCCCATGCGCAATGAATCGTTCATCGTCAGGGCTTCACGAATTTGAGCGTCATGCGGTCCGATTCGCCGATCGCCAGGTATTTGTCGCGATCCTGGTCTCCGTACCGAAGAGTCGGCGGTAACGTCCACACCCCGCCCGGATAGTCTTTGGTGTCCCTGGGATTGGCATTGATCTCGGACTTGTTGACCAGTTTGAACCCTGCTTTCTGGGCCGTCTCGACAACATAGGCTTCCGTCATGTAACCGGTATCGATCTGCTGCTGGAAGGACGCATCGGGTTTGGCGCGGTGCTCGACCACACCGAACGTTCCCCCGGACCTCAGCGCATCGTAGAACGCCTTGAACATGGCCTCGGCGGTTCCGGCCTTGGCCCAGTTGTGAGCGTTGCGGAACGTGAGGACCAGATCCGCACTTCCCGGCGGCGCAACCTGCAGCGAGCCGGGCGAAATCACCGAAAGTTCGACCTTGCCGTACAGCTCCGGCGCCGCCGCCAGCATGCCGCGATAATCTGCGTCGTTCTTCTTCAGCGCATCCGGCGTCTTCTCCATTACGGCGGATACGGCGACGTAGTACCGTCCCCGATCACGCAGTACGGGAGCCAGAATTTCGGTGTACCAGCCACGGCTGGGCGAGATCTCGACCACCGCCATGTCAGGCCGAAGCCCGAAGAACAGTAGCGTTTCCTTGGGATGCCGGTATTTGTCCCGTGCCTGGTTCGCTTCGGCGCGATGATCTCCGACCATCGCCTGGTCGATCAGGCGATCGGCACTCTGCGCCCACACTGCGGCGCACAGCGTCGCCGACACCGCGCCCGCTGCAAGCGCAACACGGACCGTCCTTCCCATCCACATCATTGCCCTCCAAGATTCTGATCTTACTGGCATTGCGGCATCAGCGGCGACCACCTGACCGGTACTCCAGATCGCGACGAAGTATATCTGCTGACAGGTCCCGGGCCTGGCGGTCGCGTTCGAACGATTGCGCGCGCCATTGTGATTCCGGTCCTGCACCGGTGGACGATTGATGAAGCTGCATTTGCTGATCGCCGATCAATTTTCGCCACTGTGAGTCCTCCAATTGCCGCGTTCGAAGGCTCTCGGTGGCACGCAGTCGTTCCATTTCTATGGCCGCCGCGGGTAGAGACGGCGTCCTTGCGGCCTCCGACGAGGAAGCCGGCGATGGCATTACCTGAAACTCTCGCAGCAACCTGGCACGTTCCAACTGGTCAGCCGGTTCGTGAGCCCAGACCGACAAACCGCCGAACAGTGCGGCCAACAGCCATGCGCCATTCAACAACCGCATCACCATCGACGGGGAAGTGTACAAGCGGGTCGTAAGAGCGTCTATCAACTCAAAATGGATCCGAGAATTCGTTTTCAGGACGCGGGACTACGCTTATGAGTATTTCATTAAATATATTTAAGTTCATTATTTTATAATTTAAATTTAATGTTAATTATTAAAAATTGTTTCGCTGCATCAAAATAAATGGATTACCATGCATCTATTCCATAACTTGTACGTCCAATTCGATAGATATTGGATATGACGCATCGCACAACAATTAATCACATGCTACGACAACGTAAAACTCTGAACCTGGCCCTGCAAGGCGGCGGCGCACTCGGCGCGCTGACATGGGGAGTACTCGACCGGTTATTGGAAGAGCCACGCCTGTGCATCGAAGCCATCAGCGGGACCAGTGCAGGCGCCATGAACGCCGCCGCGCTGGCGTCCGGATGGGTCAAGGGCGGCCGGGCTGGCGCACGCGAAACTTTGTCTTCCTTCTGGGAAGCAGTCGGCTCCTGCAACTATCCCCTTACCTCCAGTTCCGGCGCTTCGACCCAGTTGATGATCGATCTTTCGCGGCTGTTTTCGCCCTATCAACTCAACCCTTTCGACATCAATCCGCTGCGAAAGATCATTTCGGAGGTCATCGACTTCGAGGCGCTGCGCGCGCCGCGCGCGATCAGGCTCTTCATCGCCGCCACCAGGCTGAGCACCGGCACGCTCAAGCTTTTCGAAAATGCCGAACTATCCGCCGAAGCGCTGCTGGCTTCCGCCTGCCTGCCGACGCTTAGCCATGCCATCGAGATCGACGGAGAATCCTATTGGGACGGCGCTTACAGCGGCAATCCGGCGATCTATCCCCTACTCTATCAATGCCGCGCACCGGACATCATGGTGGTGAGGCTGCAACCCATGCAGCGCGACGGCTTGCCGACTTCGGCGGACGCGATTCGCGCGCGAATGGTCGATTTCCAGTTCAATGCCGCATTCCTGCGTGAAATGCGCAACCTCGCGCTTGCCAAACGCGAAATCGAGAAGCAGTGGTTGCCGCTGGGAACGCTTGCGCGAAAGCTCAAGCGGCTCAATTTTCACCTGATCGAAGCGGACGATCTGATCGGAAAAATGCGGGTGGAGAAAACGCTGAACGCGGACCTGGACTTCCTGTTGAAGCTCAAGGATGAGGGAAGGGCAAGAGCCGAAACCTGGCTCGAAAGAAGCGCCGGCCTGCTCGGCCGGCGCTCTTCCGTCGACCTGAATGCGTTTGTCTGACTTAGGCCGTAACAGGCACGGATTTCGTCTTCAGCATGCCTTGCGTTTCGATGAATCTGACGATCTCATCGAGGCCCTGCCCGGTTTTCAGATTACTGAACAGAAAAGGCCTTTCACCGCGCATTTTGCGCGCATCGCGATCCATCACTTCGAGGGACGCGCCGACGTAAGGCGCCAGGTCGATCTTGTTGATGATCAGCAGATCCGATTTCATGATCCCCGGTCCGCCCTTGCGCGGAATCTTGTCGCCGGCGGCGACATCGATCACGTAGAGCGTCAGATCGGATAATTCAGGACTGAAGGTCGCGGCAAGGTTGTCGCCACCGCTTTCGACGAACACCACATCGAGATTGTCGAAAGTCCTGGCAAGGCGGGCCACCGCCTCCAGGTTGATGGACGCATCCTCGCGTATCGCAGTATGAGGACAGCCGCCGGTCTCCACGCCGATGATGCGCTCGGGCGGCAGCGCTTCATTGCGCACCAGGAATTGCGCATCTTCCTGCGTGTAGATGTCGTTGGTGACAGCCGCCACTTCATACTTGTCGCGCATCGCCTTGCATAGCGACAGCGTCAGCGCCGTCTTGCCCGAGCCAACAGGCCCGCCGATTCCCACCCTCAAAGGTTGCGTCGTCATTACCATCTCCAATTAACCCAAAACTCTTTCAACACGAAGGTAAGCACAAAGGATCACGAATGAAATCAAGAACATTACAATCCCAATAAAAAAACGCGACAGGATGACTCGCGTGCACGATCCGAAATCCGTTCCTTCACGTCCTGTTCAAGTTTGTCTTTGTGTATCCCTCTTCGTGTTCCTTAGTCTTACCTTCGTGACTCTTCGTGTTCACTGCTTTTCACGCTTGGCGGAGCCAAGCTCAAGAACGAAACAAACGGGTGTACTGGGTTTCGTGGCGGCTGCTGGCAATGGCCAATGCCGGCGAGAAATTGCTCAGCCCGTCTTCCTGCATGCCGAGCGCGTTGTCTGCAATTTCGGGCAGAAGCGCGATCAGCTTCACGAGGATGCGCTGGCCGCTCGACTGGCCGAGCGGCACCAGCTTCATCGCCGCCGAAACCTGGCTTTCTCCCCACGCCCACATGTAGCCGGTCAGGCCTTCGCGCAAAGGCACGCCGAGGCCATACGCGGCGAAACTGAATGCTGTCGGGAATGCGGGCGACTCGATCTGATCCAGCAGGCCGGTATCGATTTCACGAGTCGCATCAAGCACCGCTTTTAATGCGCCGCCCATCTGCAGCGTCTCGGCACGAAACTCCGCCGTCCCGCGAATCGCGATGAAGCGCTCATTCCAATGGCGAGCGGACTCGACGTCGCGCTCCTGCCAGGCCCGATACAGTCGCCGCCATACCGGCGCTTCCAGCGTGCCGACGTTGAAGCGCAGGAGGTCTGCAATCCAGGCCAGCGCACTGTCCTCGTCCCCGATGGTCCTCTCGTCCACCGCCCATTCCATGCCTTGCGAGTAGGCATAGGCTCCGACCGGCAACATCGGACTCGCGAGTCGCAACAACTGCGGCAATGCGGTTCCGGCAATCGGCAACGCGGTCATGAACTCACCGACACATATTGATGAATGATGCCCCGGTGAACCGGTGCATCGGGACCCTGATGATGATGTCCGCCATAAGCTCCGGATTCCGGCTCGAAAGGCGCATCGGTCAACACCAGAACGGCGCCCAGTCCTTCGACCATCTGTCGTAGCACATAATCGTTGGCTATGCGCAGCCAGCCGGTGCCGATCTGCAAGGCGACGTGCCGGTTGCCGAGATGGTAGGCAAGGCGCGCAAGTTGCACCGGGTCCGGACAACCGATCTGCAGGACTTTTTCCGGCTTGGCCGTCACCCTGACGACACGGCCATCCTCCGCTTCCAGAAAATCGCCGTCGCGCAATACGGCACCGCGCGGCAGGAATAATCCGGTTTCTTCACCAGCCGTCGTCTGCGTCCGCAGGCGGCTCTTCTGACGCAGTTCGAACGGCAGCACCAGTTCGGCATCGAACTTTCCCCGCGACGGGCAACGCTTCTGGATGTTCAGCATGATCAGAACAGGAAATAGCGTTGCGCCATCGGCAGGCTTTTCGCGGGCTCGCAGGTCAGTAACTCGCCGTTGGCACGTACTTCGTAAGTTTCCGGATCGACTTCAATGCTCGGCAGATAGCCGTTCAGCGGCAGGTCTGACTTCTTGAGTTTGCGGGTTCCGGATACCGGGACCAGCGGCTTGTTCAATCCGAGCTTGCGCCCGATGTCCCCTTCGAGCGCAGCCTGCGACACGAAGGTGACCGAAGACTGCACGCAGGACTGACCGAATGCACCGAACATCGGCCGGTAGTGCACCGGTTGAGGCGTCGGAATCGAAGCGTTGGGGTCGCCCATGGCGGCGGCGGCAATGACGCCGCTCTTCAGGATCAGGGACGGCTTCACCCCGAAAAACGCCGGCTTCCAGAGCACCAGGTCTGCCAGCTTGCCGACTTCGATCGAGCCGACTTCGTGCGCAATGCCATGCGTGATGGCGGGATTGATCGTGTATTTGGCGATATAGCGCTTGATCCGGAAATTATCGGCGCCGCCTTTGTCCTGCGGCAGACTGCCGCGCTGGGATTTCATCTTGTGCGCGGTTTGCCAGGTGCGCGTAATGACCTCGCCGACCCGCCCCATGGCCTGCGAGTCGGATGAAATCATGCTGAACGCGCCGAGATCGTGAAGGATGTCTTCCGCAGCGATGGTTTCGCGGCGAATACGCGATTCGGCGAACGCAACGTCCTCGGCGATTCCCGCATCGAGATGGTGACAGACCATCAGCATGTCGAGATGCTCGTCGATGGTATTCACCGTGTAAGGCCGCGTTGGATTGGTCGACGACGGCAGCACGTTGGCCTGGCCGCACGCTTTGATGATATCCGGCGCGTGTCCACCGCCCGCACCTTCGGTGTGGTAGGTATGGATGGTGCGGCCCTTGAATGCGGCCAAGGTGGTTTCGACAAATCCCGATTCGTTCAGCGTGTCCGTATGGATCGCAACCTGCACATCCATTTCGTCGGCCACCGCGAGGCAGTTGTCGATCGCGGCCGGCGTGGTGCCCCAGTCCTCGTGCAGCTTCAGACCGATGACCCCGGCAGCCACCTGCTCGCGCAGCGGCAATCGCAGGCTGGCGTTGCCCTTTCCAAGCAACCCGAAATTCATCGGGAACGCATCCAGCGCCTGCAGCATGCGCCCGATATGCCACGGCCCCGGGCTGCAGGTGGTCGCAGCCGTGCCGGTGGCCGGTCCCGTCCCGCCGCCGATCATCGTGGTCACACCCGACATCAGCGCCTCCTCGATCTGCTGCGGGCAGATCAGGTGGATATGGCTGTCGATTCCTCCAGCGGTGACGATCGAACCTTCACCGGCGATGATTTCGGTCGCGGCGCCAATGATGATGTTGACGCTGGGCTGGATGTCCGGATTGCCCGCCTTACCGATGCCGCTGATGCGGCCGTTCTTGATGCCGATATCCGCCTTGACGATACCGAGGTAATCCACAATCAGCGCGTTGGTGATGACGGTGTCGGCCACTTCGTGCGCGCGGCGCTGGCTCTGGCCCATGCCGTCGCGAATGACCTTGCCGCCCCCGAACTTCACCTCCTCGCCGTAGACGGCATGGTCCTTCTCCACCTCGATCCAGAGGTCGGTATCCGCAAGCCGCACGCGGTCGCCCGTGGTCGGGCCGAACATCTCGGCATAAGCCTGTCTTCCGATCGAGCGTGCCATCAGAGTTTCCCCATGACTTTTGCCTGAAAACCGTACACGACTTTTGCGCCGCTCAATTCGACCAGCTCCACCGTGCGCTCCTGACCGGGCTCGAATCGCACCGCAGTGCCGGCCGGAATGTTGAGCCGGAAGCCGCGGGCGGCGGCGCGATCGAACTTCAGCGCCTCATTAGTCTCGAAGAAATGGTAATGGGAACCCACCTGAATCGGCCGGTCGCCGCCGTTAGCCACTTTTACGGTAATCGTCTTGCGACCGACGTTGATCTCAATTTCGCCGGGCATCGTTTTGATTTCACCTGGAATCATCGAAAACCCCTTTTCGCCGCCAAGACGCCAAGAGCGCCAAGAAAAACAAAAAATGAAAACCCGGTCCCGAATAGATAGGCAGCGTTTGCAGTCTTCTCGACAGAATCACGCGTCTCATGTGCTTTGTATCGAATTGGGTGTTCCTTGGCGCTCTTGGCGGCTCATTTGCACTTACACAATCGGATGATGGACTGTGACGAGTTTGGTGCCGTCAGGAAACGTCGCCTCGACCTGGATTTCCGGAATCAATTCCGGGATGCCGTCCATGACATCACCGCGAGACAACAGCGTCGTCCCGTAACTCATCAATTCGGCGACTGTCCGGCCATCGCGGGCGCCTTCCATGATCGCGGCCGAAATAAAGGCAACCGATTCGGGATAGTTGAGCTTCAGTCCCCGTGCCCTGCGCCGCTCCGCCACCAGCGCGGCGGTGAAGATGAGCAACTTGTCTTTTTCTCTTGGTGTTAACTCCATGTCCTTAATTTCCCCCGGCAACAATCTTGTTATTTAACTTAGTCCCGAGTACCCCTCGAGGGGTTTTTGAAAAGAATCCCCAGTCCTCGTAACTGCATTCATGTCGCCCAAATTCGCGGAACGCGCGCCGGCACCCGCGCATACCGCGGCCGCAGATGCTCCCACATCCTCAGGAAGTATTCGCGCGCTGCTTCGGCCGTTCTTGCGAGACAACGTGCGACTACGACCTCGCCCATGGCGCTGACACCCCACTTGCTATCGCCGGTCGGCGCCGTGGCGCGGCAGAAATCCAGCGTATCGCGATCGGTCGCGACGCCTGCCATGATGAAAGTCGCGCATATCGGGTATCCCGCCATTCCGATCGGCGAATCGAGCAACGCACCTCCGCCTTCGACGGTACCCAGTTCCTCGAATAACGACCGCGCGCCGCGCGTCACACGCAGATGCTGGCGTATCTGCCCCGCCTGGAAGCGTTCGCCGCTGGCCGTGCGACCCAGGCACATCACATCCCAGCCGCAGAACACGGCCCCTTCCTGAAGATCGACGGTCAATGCGTTTTTGGCGCGCGCCGACTCGAAGAAAATATTCTCCTGCGGCAACCATTCACAGACCGCGTTCCGCTCAATCGAAATGCCGACGCTTTGCAAGGCTTCGACTCCGGTCGAACGATACCACTTGGTCGCGCCGGGCGTCGTCAGCAGCGCGCGCGCGCCAGTCTCGACCTGGATCGAAATTTCCAACCGGTCACCGCCGGCAATGCCGCCCGGTGGATGCAGAAGAATCGCGTGACAGACAAGCTCGCCTTCGGGATAAAGCGCCTTTTGCACCGCAAGAGGACCGAAGCTCGATCGCCTCGCCAGCACGGAGCGTTCGCCACGGCGCTGAAACGCCAACTGCAGCGCGGCCTCCCAGCCGCGGGGCGCGATGGCTTCCACCGGCTTCATACCGCCATGAAGCTGCGCACGTCATCCGTTTCCATGTCCTCACCCGACCCGCTTTTCACCACTTCCCCACGCTGAAGCACGACGTAATGGTCCGCCAGTTCGCGGGCGAAATCGTAATACTGCTCCACCAGCAGGATCGCCATGTCGCCGCGCTCGGACAGTGTCTTGATGACGCGCTCGATGTCCTTGATGATCGACGGCTGGATACCTTCGGTGGGTTCGTCCAGGATCAGTACCTTGGGCTTCATGGCCAGCGCCCGGCCGATGGCGAGCTGCTGTTGCTGGCCTCCCGACAAGTCGCCGCCGCGCCGCCCCTTCATGGACTTGAGCACCGGAAACATTTCATAGATTTCCGCGGGAATATTTTGCGCCCCGCCGTTCGCTTTGCTCGCGAGCCCCATCATTAGATTCTCTTCCACCGTCAGCCGCGGAAAGATTTCCCGCCCCTGCGGCACATAACCCATTCCCAGGCGCACCCGTGCATAGGGCGGCATCCTGGTGACATCCCGACCGTTGAGCGTGATGCTGCCGCCCGCAACGGGCAGCACACCCATGAGGCATTTTAGCAGCGTCGTCTTGCCCACGCCGTTGCGTCCCAGCAAGGCCGTCACGCCACCGCCCGGCACATCGATGTCGATGTTCCGCAACGTGTGGCTGCCGCCGTAGTACTGATTCAGTTCCCTGACCTGCAGCACATTAACGCCCCAGATAGACTTCGATCACGCGTTCATCGTTCTGGACCATGTCCATGGTGCCTTCCGCGAGCACGCTGCCCTCGTGCAGGACAGTCACGACATTGGCGATCGATTCGATGAATTCCATATCGTGCTCCACCACCACCACCGAACGCTCGCCCGCGAGGGATTTGAACAATTCAGCGGTGCGTTCGGTTTCCTCGTCCGTCATGCCCGCGACCGGCTCGTCGAGCAGCAGCAGCCTGGGTTCCTGCATCAGGAGCATGCCGATCTCCAGCCACTGCTTCTGGCCATGCGATAGCAGCCCGGCCTGGCGGTCCGCTTCGCCATGAAGCTTGATCAGTTCCAGCGTGTCGGCAATGCGGTCGAGTTGTTCCGTGGACAGTCTCGCGCGCACGCTGGCCCATACCGTCTTGTCCGTCTTCATTGCCAGTTCGAGGTTTTCGAATACCGAGTGATTCTCGAACACTGTCGGCTTCTGGAATTTGCGGCCGATTCCCTGATGTGCAATCTGCGGCTCGGTGAGCCGCGTCAGATCGATGGTCTGGCCAAAGAACGCGGTCCCTTCGTCGGGCCGAGTCTTGCCGGTGATGACGTCCATCATGGTAGTTTTGCCTGCGCCGTTCGGGCCGATCACGCAGCGAAGTTCGCCCGCCTCGACGGTGAGCGTCAGCTTGTTCAGCGCCCTGAAGCCGTCGAAGCTCACCGTGATGTCGTCGAGATAGAGGATGGGGCCGTGGCTAAGGTCGACACCCTTGCCCATCACATGGCCGAGCCCGGATACGTCGCCGCTTACGCTGAACCGCTCTTCCGTCCCGCTCATCTGCGCCTCCACTTCGCCAGACTGATCGCGCCGACGATGCCTTTGGGGAGGAACAACGTCACCAGAATGAACAGCAGTCCGAGGAAGAACAGCCAGTATTCGGGAAAGGCCTGCGTGAAGAAACTCTTCGCGCCGTTGACAACACCCGCGCCGAGCAGCGGCCCGATCAGCGTGCCGCGTCCGCCGACCGCGACCCAGACTGCGATCTCGATCGAGTTCGCCGGCGACATTTCGCTCGGGTTGATGATACCGACCTGCGGCACATAGAGCGCGCCGGCTATGCCGCACAGTACCGCCGAAAGCGTCCATACAAAAAGCTTGTAGCCTAGCGGGTTGTAGCCGGAAAACATCAGCCGGCTCTCGGAATCCCGTATTGCGGTCAGCACGCGGCCGATCTTGGAGCGGATCAGGTAGCGCGTCAGGAAAATGGTGCCTACCAGGGCCAGCGCCGTCAGGCCAAAGATTACGGCGCGCGTCGTCGGAACGGTGATTGGATAGTTCAGGACGCGCTTGAAATCCGTAAAGCCGTTGTTGCCGCCGAAGCCGGTGTCGTTGCGGAAGAACAGCAGCATGAACGCGAACGTCATCGCCTGCGTGATGATCGAGAAATACACACCCTTGATGCGTGAACGGAAGGCAAAGAATCCAAACACCAGCGCCAGCAGCGCCGGTACCAGGATCACCAGCGCCACGCACCACAGGAAGCTGTCGGAGTTGGTCCAGTACCAGGGAAATTTCTTCCAGTCGAGAAACACCATGAAGTCCGGCAGATCCGACTGGTACTGGCCTTCGCGCCCGATCTGGCGCATCAGGTACATGCCGAACGCGTAACCGCCGAGCGCGAAGAAGACGCCGTGGCCGAGCGAAAGAATGCCGGTATAGCCCCAGATCAGGTTCATCGCCATCGCCACGATGGCATAGCACATGATCTTGCCGACCAGCGTGACGGTGTACGCCGATACGTGCAGGGGATTGCCTTCCGGTACGAACGCGTAGAGCGACGGCAACAATATCAGCGCAATGAAGGCGAACGCGGCGAGCGCCAGCCAGCCGCCGCGCGTGAAGAAGGGTTCGTTGCGCGGCGCATAGCGCAATGTGGGATTTTCAGGTTTCAAGCGCCCGCCCTTTCAATGCGAACAATCCCTGCGGCCGCTTCTGGATGAAGGCGATGATCAGCACCAGTACCAGAATCTTGGTCAGTACCGCGCCGATGTGCGGTTCGAGGAATTTCGACAGCACACCGAGGCCGAGCGCCGCATAGACGGTGCCGGCGAGCTGGCCGACTCCCCCGGTCACGACGACCATGAAGGAATCGATGATGTAGCCCTGCCCCATGTCGGGACCGACATTGCCGATCTGCGAAAGCGCGACACCGGCCAGCCCCGCGATTCCGGAACCGAGGCCGAATGCCATCAGATCGATACGCGCGGTGGGCACCCCGACGCAGGATGCCATCGCGCGATTCTGCGTGACGCCGCGCACAAACAAGCCAAGCCGCGTGCGGTTGAGGATCACCCACATCAACAGCAGCACGAACATCGAAAATCCGATGATGACGATACGGTTGTAGGGCAACACGAGATTGGGCAGCGCGATGCCGCCGGACATCCACGACGGATTCGAGACCTCGACGTTTTGCGCGCCGAAGATCTGGCGTACCAGCTGGATCAGAAACAGGCTGATGCCCCAGGTCGCCAGCAGCGTTTCCAGCGGCCGCCCGTACAACCAGCGGATCACGCTGCGCTCGAGCGCCATGCCCACCAAACCCGAGGCGGCGAATGCGACGGGAATCGCCGCGACCAGATACCAGTCGAACAAACCCGGCGCATAGGACTTGAACAACTGCTGCGTGATATAGGTCGCATAGGCGCCGATCATCAGCATTTCGCCGTGCGCCATGTTGATGACGCCGAGCAGGCCGTAAGTGATTGCCAGGCCGAGTGCGACCAGCAGCAGGATGCTGCCGAGCGACAATCCGGTGAACAACCTGCCCAGGTAGTCGCTGACGACGAGCCGGCTCTGGATCGCATCGATCGAGCTTTCGGCCGCCGAGCGCACTTTCTCGTCCGGTTCGATAAATTTGCCGGCACCGTCTTTTTCGAGGAATCCCTGCAGCACCGTCTTGAATCTTGCCTGATTGGTTTCGCCGAGCTTTTGCACCGCTGCGAGTCGCACGACAGGATCGGTGCTTTTCAGATTGAGCGACGCCTTGGTCTGTTCCAGCGAACTCTTGATGGTCGGATCGCTTTCCTTGCTGAGCGCCTTTTCGATCAGAGGCAGCACTGCCGCCTGGCTGGTGGATTCGATCGCCCTGGCGGACGCCAGGCGCGTCGCACGGTCCGGCGATAACAGCTTCAGGGCGCCGACAGCCGCATCGAGCGTACCGCGCAGCCGGTTGTTGATGACGATGCCTTCGAATTGATCCGGTGGCGGGGTAATCGGCGCCATCGTCGTCGCGTCGAGTATCTGATCGCCTTTGGCGATCACGACACGCCCTGCCGGGGTTACGCTGGCTTCCCCGGCTTGAACCGATTGCAATAATGCGAGCGCAGCCTCGTCTCCCGACGCAACCAGTGCATTGACGGCCTCGATCTTGGCATTGGCATCGTCGGCTCCAAGCTTGGCAACGGTCTGCGCATCCAGTGCCAGGGCCGCATTCGTGCAAGCCAGCGCAACGACCAATGCAGAGGTAAGTAGTACAGCTTTCAAGCAAATGTCCCTGGTAGGCACACAAAAAAAGGCCTGCGGATGAACTGCGCGACCCGCAGGCCTGCCCTGAATTCGGAATTTCGTCCCGCCGACGGCCGCACGCGCAAAATATACGCGCCTGCGGCCTCGATGGTTCGCTACGAATTACAGATTTTGCTTGCCTTCGTTACCCGCGATGAACGGGCTCCACGGCTGGGCGCGAATCGGACCCTTGGTCTTCCAAACGACATTGAACTGACCGTCGGCCTTGATTTCACCGATCATCACCGGCTTGTGCAGGTGGTGATTGGTCTTGTCCATGGTCAGCGTGAATCCGGATGGTGCCTTGAAAGTCTGGCCGGCCATCGCTATGCGCACCTTGTCGACGTCGGTGGTACCCGCCTTCTTCACCGCTTGTGCCCACATGTAGATGCCGACATACGTGGCTTCCATCGGATCGTTGGTCACCACGGTGTCCAGGTTCGGAAGCTTGTTCTTCTTGGCCCAATCCTTGTACGTCTTGATGAAGGCGGTGTTCTCCGGATTCTTCACCGACATGAAGTAGTTCCATGCAGCCAGGTGGCCGAGCAACGGCTTGGTGTCGATGCCGCGCAGTTCCTCTTCACCCACCGAGAACGCCACGACCGGCACATCGGTTGCCTTCAGTCCGGCATTGCCGAGTTCCTTGTAGAACGGCACATTGGAGTCGCCGTTGATGGTGGAGATTACCGCGGTCTTGCCGCCGGCAGCGAACTTCTTGATGTTGGCAACGATCGTCTGGTAATCGCTATGTCCGAAAGGCGTGTAAACCTCTTCGATATCCTTTTCGTCGACGCCCTTGGACTTCAGGAACGCGCGCAGGATCTTGTTGGTGGTACGCGGATAAACGTAGTCGGTGCCGAGCAGGAACCAGCGCTTGGCCGAACCGCCTTCTTCACCCATCAGATATTCGACTGCGGGAATGGCTTGCTGATTGGGAGCCGCACCCGTGTAGAACACGTTCTGGGAAAGTTCTTCACCTTCGTACTGCACCGGATAGAACAGCAGACTGTTCAATTCCTCGAATACCGGCAATACGGACTTGCGCGAAACCGAGGTCCAGCAGCCGAATACCACCGAGACTTTATCTTGGGTGATCAGTTGGCGGGCCTTCTCGGCGAACAGCGGCCAGTTGGAGGCCGGATCCACGACCACGGGCTCGAGCTTCTTGCCGAGCAGACCACCCTTGGCGTTGATCTCCTCGATCGCCATCAGGGCGGTGTTCTTCAACGCCGTTTCGGAAATTGCCATCGTGCCCGACAACGAATGAAGGATGCCTACCTTGATGGTGTCAGCAGCCGTCGCCGTCGCGGCTATCGCAGAAAACGCGATCCCGACCAACGATTTCAATATATGCCTGCGATTCATAAAAAATCCCCTGTTTAGATGGTGAATTAATGACTGCGAGACAGTGCGCCTCAGGTTATTGCCGCGATCCAGCTCGTCTTTATGACGAACTGGTTAGTCGAATGCGCGCGTCTATTCCGCAACAACCGTGCCGATCGTCAGTCGCGATGGCGAAATTCTTTTCGTTTCATGCTGTTGTAAGGCGATACGAGCGTAAAAAGAGCCTTCCTTGCACCACCTGCAGAACCCCGCCGGAGAGCTCGCGCACCGGCTTTGTGCAATTCGCTCGGAGGATGCACAAAGTTATTGCGAAGTATTGGGAGAATTTGGTTCAAGGCGCTCCGGTTGCGTGCATGCACCTGACGGGAATAGCGTCGGGAATGCCGCGCGAGAAGCTTGCCTGTGGCCAGATACTGTATATAATAACAGCTATCGGAATTTCGCGCCCGGAGCAGCCCAAATGGACGAATTGACCCCACGCCAGGCGGAAGTCTTGCGCCTGATCAATGATTTCGCGCAAAGCACTGGCTTTCCGCCGACCCGCGCCGAGATCGCCCGCATCCTCGGCTTCCGCTCCGCCAATGCCGCCGAGGACCATCTCAAGGCGCTGGCCAGGAAAGGCTTCATAGAATTGCTTGCCGGCGCTTCACGCGGCATCCGGCTGAAGGGGCAGCTCGGCCTGCCGCTGATCGGCCGGGTCGCAGCAGGCAGTCCGATCCTTGCCGAAGCCCATATCCAGGAACGCTATCAACTGGACTCCCAACTATTCAAGCCGCGCGCGGATTACCTGCTGAAGGTACGCGGCATGAGCATGCGCGATGCCGGCATCCTTGATGGCGACCTGCTGGCGGTACACAGCACCCGCGAAGTCCGCTCCGGGCAGGTCGTGGTCGCCCGTCTGAACGACGAAGTCACGGTCAAACGCTTCAAGCGCGAGGGTAGCCAGGTGCAACTGCTGCCGGAGAACCCGGATTTCGCACCTATATATGTGGACCTGAAGAACGACCCATTCACCATTGAGGGCCTCGGCGTCGGGATCATCAGGAATGGAAAGATCGGCTAGCACCGCAAACGGGGCTTCCTGGGCCTGTTGTCGTGCAGGCACAACCAACAAGGCCGGGCAGGAAGAACCTGGCCTGTTTCAGCAACTCCGCACAGTGGACGAATGCATCTCTCAACCATCTGGAGGAACCATGGAAACAGCGAAGACACTGGCAGTTCTCAAGGCCCTGGCCGACGGCATCGATCCCGCCACGGGCGAACAATTTCCCGCCGGCAGCGCTTATCAGCATCCGGATACCGTGCGTGCGCTTTTCTCGGCGATCAGCATGCTGGGTAACGCTGCACCACCCGCTTCGCCGAAGCCCGGTACGACAGGAAAGTCCGCCCCTGAAAATTCAGGACGCCCGTGGTCGGAGGAAGAAGACGGTCGCCTGGGCAAGACTTACGACTCGGGGAAGTCCATCGAGGAGCTCGCCGGAATTCACAAGAGAAGCAAATGGGCGATCGAAGCCAGACTGGCCCGGCTTGGAAAGATTCCCGCGCCGCCATCGCGATTTCCTGCACGCAGTTCATCGGGAAATACCGCAACGGCGTAACAGGGAAAAAGGCTCGGGGTACGAGACCCCAGCACTCGCTTTTTACTCGAACCTCGTACCTCGGCCCTCGAACTTTATATATAAATGTCCTCCGCCCTTCAGTCCATGCTGCAAAATCCTGCCATCTGGCGCGGCGGCGAACAGGCGCGCGTGGCGCTTCCCAGCATTCCGACCGGGTTTTCCGAACTCGATCGTGAACTGCCGGGCGGGGGCTGGCCGCGCGGCGTGGTCAGCGAACTGCTCACCGAGCGCATCGGCATCGGCGAACTGTCGCTGCTGATGCCGGCGCTGGCGCAGCTTTCTCGGCAGGACGGCTGGCTGATGTTGATCGCCCCGCCCTGGATTCCCTACGCGCCGGCACTCGCCGCGCGCGGCATCCGGCTCTCCCGGTTGATCGTGGCGAATACCGTTTCCGACAAGGACACGCTATGGGCCGCGGAGCAGAGCCTGCGCGCCGGCAATTGCTCCGCCGTATTGGCATGGCCCGCTGCGGTCAACGAGCACGGCTTGCGGCGGCTGCAACTTGCCGCCGAAGAAGGCGGCAATTTCGGCGTGGTGTTTGGTGAATCTTCACGCGCGGCGCTTTCTTCTCCGGCACCGTTGCGCCTGCGTCTCGGTGTGCAGCAGGGCCGGCTTGCCGTGAAAATCCTCAAGCGCCGCGGCAGCGGTCTCACGCCCACGCTCTGGCTGGATACGGAAAAACCCTTTACAGCCACCCTACCGTTGCGCGTCCGGGCTCGGCCCGCATTCGCGCAAGTCGTCGCATGAACGCCAGACGCACATCGGACACATTGTGGGCTGCACTGCGCTTGCCCGACCTATCGCTGCAACTGTATTTGCGCGGCGCTGCCGCTTGCGAACCGACAGTCTTGCAGGAAAACGACAATCGCCGACACGTGCTGTCGTGCAATGAGGCCGCGACAAAGGCCGGAATCAAACCCGGGATGCCGGTGTCCGTAGCCCATGCGCTGGTACTGAAGCTGCACATTTGCACCCGTGATCCCGTGAAGGAAGCGAAAGCACTGGCCGGCATCGCAGCTTGGGCAACCCAGTTCACGCCGACGGTGAGTCTCGCCTCATCGGGCGAAGTACTGATCGAAATCAGCGGCTGCCTTCGCCTGTTCGGCGGACTGCGCGCGTTGAGCGGGCGCATCCGCGCCGGACTCGCGGAACTGGGATACGGTGCAATTGTCGCGATGGCCCCTACCCCCACTGCTGCATTGGTACTGGCCCGCGCCGGCATCGACACATCGATCGGCGATCGCCATGAACTGCGGCGGACGCTGGCGCCACGTCGACTGTCATTGCTCGGTCAGCCCGCACAAACTGTTGCCATGCTCGCAGCTCTTGGCGTGCATACCATCGGCGATTGGCTGTCGCTGCCCCGCGATGGTCTCGCGCGCCGCTTCGGGCAGGGTTTCCTCGACGAGATCGACCGTGCGCTCGGTCTGCTGCCGGATCCGCGGCCGCCTTTTTCTCCGCCCGATCATTACTCGACCTCTCTCGAACTGCCTGCGCCCGTGCAGGAAACCGAGCCCCTGTTGTTCGCGGCCAAGCGCCTGATCCTCGAACTGGCCGGCCATCTGGCATTGAGGCAACTCGGCATCACGCGACTGAGGCTGGAGCTCGGGCACGCGCATTACCCCGCCACACTAGTTCTGCTCGGATTATCGGCGCCGAGCCGCGATGCCGGTCACCTGGTCACGTTGTTGCGCGAGAGACTCGCCACGATCGAACTGCCCGAGGCCGTGGAAACCCTTTGTCTTGTCGCCGAGAAAACCCACCCGCTCGGCTCGCAGAACCAGGCATTGTTTGCGGATGGCCGCCCCTCACGGGAAGAACGCTGGCGCATCATCGAACACTTGCGTGCGCGGCTGGGGGCTGAAGCCGTGCACGGACTGGAAATGTTTCCCGACCATCGTCCCGAGCTTGCTTTCCGCAAATCGCTGCCGGGCCGGGCTGGCGACGGCCATTGCGAACTGTATCGCCCGCTTTGGCTGCTGCCCCGCCCGCGGCCGATGCGCGCGGACGGCCTGCTGCCGAAAGCGGATGCGCCGCTCACGCTGCTCGACGGACCGGAGCGCGTCGAAACCGGCTGGTGGGACGATTTCGATGTGCAGCGCGATTACTTCGTCACCCGCGACGGATCGGGTGCGAAACTCTGGCTCTTCAGGGAGAGGTCCGACCGCAAGGACTGGTTCCTGCACGGCATCTTTGCATGAAGGCCGGGCATCTCGATGGATTATGCCGAACTTCATTGTCTTACCAATTTCACTTTTCTGCGCGGCGCATCCCACGCGCAGGAACTGGTCGATACCGCCGCGAAGCTCGGCTACAAAGCACTGGCGATCACCGACGAGTGCTCGCTGGCCGGCGTCGTGCGCGCATACACGGCAGCCAAAAACCATAAGGACGGATTCAAGCTGATCATCGGCGCCGAGTTCAAACTCGACGACGGCCTGCGTTTCGTGCTGCTCGCGCAGAATCGCGAAGGTTACGGCAACCTCTCCGCCCTCATCACGCATGGCAGAAGAAACGCAAAGAAAGGCGAATATCGCCTCTCGCGCGGCGACCTCGAAGCGGGCGCGGCACATTGCCTCGCGCTATGGTTGCCCTCTGCGCAGCCACAGGTCGAAGACGCACTATGGCTCGCACGGCGGTTTCCCGGCCGTCTCTGGATTGCGGTCGAACTGCTCGCCCGCAGCGGCGACTGGGACCAGCTTGCAGCCTTGCAGGAAATCGGCAAACGCACCGGCCTGCCCTGCGTGGCCTGTGGCGACGTGCACATGCATGCACGCGGCCGTCGCGCACTGCAGGACGCGCTTACCGCGATCCGCTGCGGCGTGCCGGTTGCGCAGACCGGGCTTGCCTTGCAGGCAAGCGGAGAGCGTCATCTGCGTCCGCGCGAGACGCTGAAGCGCATCTATCCGCAATCGCTGCTCGACGAAACTGTCCGCATTGCGAGAATGTGCGATTTTTCCCTCGACGAACTGAAATACGAATATCCCGAAGAAATAGTTCCCGACGGCAGGACGCCGTCGCAATACCTGGCGGAGCTGACCGAGGATGGGCTGAATCGTCGCTATTCCCGCGGTGTGCCTCAAGTCGTGCGCGAAAACGCAGACAAGGAACTCGAACTGATCGCGGAACTGCACTACGAAGCTTTTTTTCTCACCGTTTACGACATAGTCAACTATGCAAAGGGGCAAAAAATCCTCTGCCAGGGACGAGGGTCGGCCGCCAATTCGGTGGTCTGCTATGCACTCGGCGTCACTGAAGTGGATCCAAGCCGAACCCGACTGCTGTTCGGACGATTTCTTTCCAAGGAACGCAACGAGCCGCCGGACATCGACGTCGATTTCGAACACGAGCGCCGCGAGGAAGTCATTCAGTACATCTACCGAAAGTACGGACGGCATCGCACCGCGCTGACCGCAACGGTGATCTGCTATCGCACGCGCAGCGCCTTCCGCGACATCGGCAAAGCGCTCGGTCTCGACGCCGTGCAGTTGGATCGCATCTCCAGCAGTTTTGTGTGGTGGGATCGTCCCGACGAAAGGGCAGTGAGGTTGCGCGAAGCGGGTTTCGATCCGCAGTCTTCCGTAATCCGCAAGCTGACCGCCCTGACCAATACCCTTTCAGGCTTCCCCCGCCATCTCTCGCAGCATGTCGGCGGCTTCGTCATTTCGCGCGGGCCGCTGCCGCAACTGGTGCCGATCGAGAATGCGGCAATGCCCGGAGATCCGTCCCGATATACCGACGACGGGATCGTGGAAATAACAGCGGATGCCGCAACCTCGACATCCTTACTCTCCCCGGATCCGTTGCGCACCAATATCCAATGGGACAAGGACGACCTTGATGCGCTCGGCCTGCTGAAAGTCGATGTGCTGGCGTTGGGCATGCTCACCGCGATCCGTCTCGCGCTCGACATGGTGAACCGGCGTCACGGTAGTTCCCTGTCCATGGCCGACATCCTCGCCAAAGAAAATGGCGATGAAGGCAAGCCGGTGTACGCCATGCTCTGCAAGGCAGACAGCATCGGCGTGTTCCAGGTCGAATCTCGCGCGCAGATGTCGATGCTGCCCCGCCTCCGGCCCAGGAATTATTACGACCTGGTGGTCGAAGTGGCGATCGTGCGTCCCGGTCCGATCCAGGGTGGCATGGTGCATCCTTATCTGACAAACCGGAAAAAGAAACGCGACAAAATCAAGTACCCACCGAGGCTAAAAGAGGTACTGGAACGCACGCTGGGCGTGCCAATCTTCCAGGAACAAGTGATGGAGATCGCCATGGTTGCCGCCGGCTTTTCGGCCGGCAAAGCCGATCAGTTGCGCCGCGCCATGGCCGCATGGAAAAGGAAAGGCGGCCTCGAGCCTTTCAAGGAAGATCTCGTCAGCGGCATGCTTGAAAATGGCTATGACGAAAAATTCGCGCTGCAGATCTTCGAGCAGATCAAGGGATTCGGCGAGTACGGCTTTCCGGAATCACACTCGGCGAGTTTCGCACTGCTGGTTTACGTTTCCGCCTGGCTCAAGCATTACGAGCCGGCCGCATTCACCTGCGCATTGCTCAACAGCCAGCCCATGGGCTTCTACTCTCCCCCGGAACTCGTTCAGGATGTTCTGCGCCATGGCGTCGAAGTCCGGCCGGCGGATGTGATGAAGAGCGAATGGGAATGCACATTGGAGACAGGGCCGAGGGCCGCTCACGGCCCTGAAATACAACCGGCACTTCGTCTGGGCTTGCGCATGATCAAAGGTTTGTCGGAATCCGGCGCAAAGAGATTGATCGAAACACGCGCACCGAGGCAGTTCGAATCGGTCGAGGAATTGCTCCTTGCTGCGAATCTTTCGCGCAAGGACATGAATGCCCTCGCCGCAGCCGGCTCTTTGGAATCGCTGGCCGGACATCGCCGCAATGCTGCCTGGCTGGTTGCCGGAATCGAGAAGCGTCCGCCCGTGCTGGCTTCGGCGCCGATCATCGAATCTGCAATTGCATTCACCGCACCGACGGAAGCTCAGGACATCCTCGCCGATTACGCCAGCACCGGATTGACGCTGCGGCGCCATCCGCTCGCGTTGTTGCGCCCAAGGCTGGAAAGGCATTCTTTCAGCACCGCGGAGCAGTTGAAGAACATGCCGACGAACACGCCAGTTCGTGTCGCCGGCCTGGTCACCTGCCGCCAGCATCCCGGCACCGCCAAAGGCGTGATTTTCGTCACGCTCGATGACGAGACCGGCCAGATCAATGTCGTGGTCTGGGAAAAATTATCGCGAAAGCAACGACGCCCGCTATTGGAAGCGCGGTTGTTGCATGTAGAAGGCATGCTGGAACGGGCAGGCGAAGTGATCCACGTCATCGCGGAGAATCTCGAGGATCGCTCCGTGCTGATCGGAAACCTGGACATCCGCTCGCGGGATTTTCACTAACTACGAAAGTTCAACCCATTTTCCACAGAGAACACAGAGGAAAAACAAAAAGCCGCAACAGTATTGGCGTGCCATCTGCTTCCATGCCGGATTTTTCGTTCCCTTCCTGCGGCATCCAATACGGTTAGAATTGAACTCAATGACTCCCTTTCGCTTTTCTCTGTGACCCCTGTGGCTACAACGCTTTTCGATTTCGACACCTCAATCGACCGCAGCGGCACCGCAAGCGTCAAGTGGAACAAGTACGGCGGTCGCGACATCATTCCGATGTGGGTCGCGGATATGGATTTCGCCTGCGCGCCCGCCATTGTCGAAGCACTGCATCGGCGCATCGACCATGGCATCTTCGGCTACAGCGATCTACCGGCCGGCCTCGCCGACGCCACCATTGCCCATCTGGAGAGCGAATACGGTTGGAAGGTCGAGCCCGATTGGATCGTCTGGCTGCCGGGCTTGGTCGTCGGCCTCAACGTGGTCTGCCGCGCCTTTGGTCGCGAAGGCGCCGACGTGCTGACCGCGGTGCCGATCTATCCGCCTTTCCTGTCCGCTCCGGTCAATGGCGCGCGCAATGCGGTGCGGGTACAGATGATCGAATCCAATGGCATCTGGCGCTGGGACATGCCCGCTCTCGAACGCGCGATCACGCCCAGTTCGCGCCTGCTGTTGCTGTGCAACCCGCACAATCCCGTCGGCCGCGTGTTTTCGCGCAATGAATTGCAGGCGCTCGCCGACGTATGCGTGCGTCACAACCTGGTTCTCTGCTCCGACGAGATCCACAATGGCCTGATCCTCGACGCGGACAAGCGCCATATCCCGGTTGCAACCCTCGGTGAAGAAATCGCGCAGCGTACGGTGACCCTGATGTCGGCCAGCAAAGCCTTCAACCTGCCGGCACTCGGCTGTGCCTATGCCATTTCCGCCAATCCGGAACTGCGCAACAAGCTCAGGAAGGCGATGGCGGGAATCGTGCATCACGTCGGGTTGATGGGTTATATCGCGACGCAAGCCGCCTATCGCGACGGCAAACCGTGGCAATCGGCGCTGCTCGATTATCTGCGTGGCAATCGCGACCTGGTCGAACGCTCGATCGGAGCGATGCCGGGCATGCGCATCTGGCATGCGGAGGCCACTTATCTGTCGTGGATAGACGCGCGCGCGTTGAACACGAATGACGCGGTGAAGTTGTTCACCGATGCAGGGGTCGGTCTGTACGACGGCACGCTATTCGGCGCTCCGGGTTTCCTGCGGCTGAACTTTGCGTGTCCGCGGCCGCTGTTGGAAAAGGCGTTGGCGCGCATGGCCCGCGCGGTGCATGCGCTGCACAAGTAATGCGGCAGCGGATACTCGTACCTACGATGCCAGCATCGTTCTGCCGGTCGTAGCCAGCACGAGAACGCCGATCGCTGCGATCCAACTGCCCGCCACGCGCACGGCGATCGGAATCCATCCCGCCTTGCGCCTCAGCAGGAAATCGACCATGAGCATGCCGTACGCCAGTATCGCCAGTCCGGCGAGGCCGATTCCCAGGATGAACAGGTAAGCCTTGATGCTTCCTGAAATGGCTTCGCCGTTGGCGAACCCGTGACTGATGCCGAACAGGACAACGAGTCCGTAAAACGCCGCTCTCGGCAATGGCCATGCGGCGGCGACGAGGCCGCCGAGCAGAATTGCGGAAGCCACATTGAAGAATGCCAGTCCGGGCACTGGCGGCACCCATAGGACAGCGGCCGCCCCGATCATCAATGCAACGGGGAACACGAGCAGAACGGCTTCCGCCTGGGCCTTCATTCCGCGTTGCCCGGCAAGCAGGCTCAATGCGATGAATGGCAGGACATGCTCGAGTGCCGTCAATACGTGAAGCAGCCCGGCATAGAGATCGCCCACGCCTTTCACTGTGGAATGCGCATCCGCGCTTCCGGCGAGCGACACCAGCCAGATGACGAAGACGATCCTGCCGACCGATTCGAATTTACGCATCGAAGCCGGGTTCAGCCGCCGATGAAGTGGGAAACCAGGAAATAGACGCCGCAAAGCGCGATCAGGGCACCGCCGGCACGCAGGCATTTTTCCCCTACCCGCCACTTGTTGATCACCCCTATCAGTATCCCCAGGACATGCAGGCTGCCGGTGGCAATCACGAATCCCATGGCATAGGAAATCGCATTGGCCGCTTCCGGAAGCTCGGCGCCGTGCGCGTAGCCGTGAAAAATAGCGAACACGCCGACGATAACGCCAGCAATCCATAGTGATGGACGCGCGGCGAATGCCACCATCGCACCCAGAACGATCGCCGACACGGCGATGCCGATTTCGATTCCGGGAATCGGCACGCCAAGCCCGCCAAGGATGCCGCCGAAAGACATGACCAGCGGGAAAGTGACGGGTAGCACCCAGATCGCGGGCGCCCGCAGTTGCGCGCCCCAGATGCCGACGGCAACCATGGCGACTACGTGATCAAGCCCGAAAATCGGGTGCTCCAGACCCGCCACGAAGCCTCCGGAGATATCGCCCTGGCCCACGTGGGCGAGCCCGACACTTGGCTCAAGCAGGCAGCCGGCAGCAACTGACATCAAAAGAAATTCAAGCTTGATCGACATGCGCGCCCTTCGATTTTTCTAAATGGAGTACTCGCCAGTTCGAATCAGTCAGGACGAGGATCAACACTTGGTTCTAGAAGTAGCCAGTCAGCGTCAGCCGTGCCATGCGCGGTTCGATCGGATGAAAGTGAATGTCAGCCACGCCGCCGGCCGGTTCCGCGGGCAAGCGGGACATGTAGAAGTAGTCGACGTTGCTTCCCTCGCGGTCAAACAGATTAATGACGTCGAGACTTAGCTTGATGTTCTTGTCCAGGCGGTAGCCGGCACGAAGGTCCGTCAGGATCGCCGATTGTGATCGAACGCTGTTATCTTCGACCAGCGGACGCGGACCGAAATAGCGTGTCTGCCAGGTAAACGACCATCCCCTGATTTGATCCACGGTGGCACCAAACGAGGCGACCCGCTCGATGGAGCCCGGAATCTGGTCACCCACCGGATCGGGATCGGTAAAGCGCGAGCGTGACAGGCTCAAGTCAAGGTCGAATAGCAACCAGTCCGTGGCACGATAATGGTTGGTCCATTCCACGCCTTCGCGATAGCTCGGGCGACTCGCCTCGGTGGTGCCGGCATCTCCCGTAAATAACAATTCCGATGCCTGTTTAAGCACCCAGAACGCAACTGAGCTTTGCAGTTTCGGGACGATTTCCGTGCGTACACCGACTTCGGCGCCTTTGGTGCGTACCAGCGGGGTCACCTGATCCGCCGGAGTCAGCGTCTTCGGATCCACCGTGATCGTGGTGCCGCGGGCATCGTTACTGTGGAAACCGTAGCCGGCGTTGAAAAAGTATTCGGTCTTGGACCACGGCCCGAACACGAGGCTCAGCTTCGGTGACGTAATATGATCGCTGCGATTGCCTGAGTTAACGGAGAGATCGCTGTTGACCTTGAACTGGTAAAAATCGGTGCGCATGCCGACCGTGGAGCGGAACCAGTCGTTCCACTGCACAAAGTCTTCCGCGTAAAACCCGACACTGGTTTCCTTCACGCTATCGTCGCGGGTGGTCGACAGGACATCGCGCGCCTTGGTGCTATACAACGCGACTTTGCCGATGTCGTCGCGCCGCGCCTGCATGCCGAATTGCAGTGCCGCACTAGCGTCACCCAGTTTGTGCGACAGAATCATTCGCGGATTCAAGCCGACAACGTTGCGACGATCGACCTGCAAAAATTGGTCGCCGTTGACCGGGTCTTCCAGGAAGTAAGTAAAGTTGTTCCACAAATTAAGGTTGTAGCGGAAGGCGTAGGCATCGACGAGGTATTGCAGATCACCCTCGGTTTGCCGTCCCTGGAACGACAGGTTGTAGCGCGAGGTTTCGCCGCCGTCCGTGGGATCGAGTGATCCAAAGCGCGAGATCAGCCCCTGGTCGATGGCCCGTTTCGCCGCCTGGTCGGTCGAATTCCACTTGCTGTCATACGCGAGGCCGGTGATCGCGAATCCGTTTTCGCGACTACCTTGGCTGTAGCGCACGACGCCGTTGAATCGGTGGTAGTTGTCCGGATTCACCCAGGGTCCGTCATAACCCACAGCTTCGATTGCGTACAACAAGTGGCCGTCACCCAGACTCGGCGAATTAGCGAACAATGCCCGCTCATAGCCGTAACTTCCCAGCGTGGTGCTGACAATTCCCTTGGGCAAAGTGTCGGCGTAATCGATATGCACAGACCCCGCAGTCGAGAAATCGCCTTCTTCGGCATAGTAAGGGCCCTTGCGAAAGTTGACACGCTGAACCAGTTCCGGAATCAGAAAATTAATGTCGGCGTATCCCTGGCCATGTGCGTGTGTCGGGAGATTGATCGGCACCCCAGCGATGGAAATGGCGATGTCCGTGCCGTGGTCCAGGTTGTAGCCGCGCAGGTAATACTGGTTGGCTTTCCCCTCGCCACTATGCTGGGTGATGATCACGCCGGGGACAAACTCAAGCACTTCACCGGGACGGGTGACCGGGCGCGTTTCCACGCGTCTTGATGTCACCACGCCTTCGCTGGCTGCTTCCGACGAACCGATTCCGGTCTCGTAGTTGCCGATGACCTCCACTTCGGGGGCGGTTAGATCCGCCTCCGCCGCATTGACCGTGATTTGAAGTACCGCCGAACCGATTACCGACCAGCCGACGACCCCTGCGACGCGCACCAAGACCTCCCCTTTTTTTTTGCTTTTCTTGATATCTCCACCATGCCACCCGGATAGGAAGATTAAATCTTTTAATGGAAAGACTTTCTACATCACTGTTCTATAAATATTTATGAAGTAGGATATATTAATAGTTTTTCATAATATAAAGTGGTAGAACGCCGCTGTAAACCCCCTTTTTGAATCCGCCACGCCATCCGTCTTGATTCCTACGTTTTTCGGTAACATCTCACCTCATATCAATAAGAGGACACTCAGATGGATCGCTTCACCATTTCGCTGAACGAGGATCTCGCCAGGCAGTTCGATGAATTGATCGGCCAGAAGGGCTATCAGAATCGATCCGAGGCAGTGCGCGACATGCTCCGCAATGAGCTCGAGTCGGCGCGGTTGGATCGACAGGAAGCGCCTTATTGCGTCGCTTCCCTTTCGTACGTCTACAACCACCACGCCCGCGACCTGACCGAACGCCTCACCGATCTTCAGCACCAGCATCACCATCTGGTGCTGTCATCGATGCATGTCCATCTCGACCACGACAACTGCATGGAGACGGTCATTCTTCGCGGCGCGACCGGAGAAGTGAGCAAATTCGCGAACGAATTGATGGCCGTGCGCGAGGTACGACACGGTCGGGTCAATGTCGTACCGGTGGAAATGGACGACCACGCCCATCGGACCCACCAGTATCACGTGCACACGCGGCCACGCACTTGATGCGGACATCGAATAGGCCTTATGCCGCCGAGGCCCTGGACACGATTGCGCGCAATCTCTAGATTCCCCTTTCCGAATTTCTCCGTTCTGATCGTTTCGCGATTCATCCCGCCAAGAGGATTTCAATGCCATCGCAACCGCTTCTTTTTTCGCCGATCACACTGCGCGGCATCACCCTGAAGAACCGCGTCGTCATTTCCCCGATGTGCCAATACTCCGCACATGACGGGATGGCCAACGACTGGCATTTCGTCCACCTCGGAAAAATGGCCGTCGGCGGCGCCGGATTGATTTTTACCGAAGCCGCCGCGGTCGAACCCGAGGGCCGCATCACTTACGGCGACCTAGGCATCTGGTCGGATGCGCACGTTCCGCCGTTGAAACGCATTGCCGATTTCATCAAAGCCAACGGCTCGGTACCGGCGATTCAGCTCGCGCATGCCGGCCGCAAGGCCTCGATGCAAAGGCCCTGGCACGGCAACGGTCCGATCAACGACAGTGATCGCGCACGCGGAGAAGACGCGTGGAGAGTCGTGGCACCGAGCGCGATCCCGATGGACACCGGCTGGCTGGTGCCGCACGAACTCAGTGTGGGCGACATCCGTGCAATACAGGCACGCTGGCGCGACGCCGCGCTGCGCTCGCTTGCTGCCGGCTTTGAAGTCATGGAAATGCATTCCGCCCACGGTTATCTCGGTCACGAATTCCTCTCGCCGCTTTCCAACAAACGGACTGACCAGTACGGTGGCAACCTCAAGGGGCGCATGCGCTATACACTCGAACTCGCCGAAGTCCTGCGCGCCGCGTGGCCACGGGACAAACCGCTGTTCGTGCGGATTTCCTCGGTCGACGGCATCGAAGGCGGCTGGACGCTGGATGACACGGTAACGCTGGCGAAGGAGCTGGCGGCTCGCGGGATGGATGTGGTCGACTGCTCCTCCGGCGGGTTGCTCGGTTCCGCAACGGCCGCACGCATCAAGCGCAATCCCGGATTTCAGGTGCCGTTCGCCGAGCGCGTAAAAAAGGAAGCCGGCATCAAGTCCATGGCGGTCGGCTTGATTCTCGATGCTCATCAGGCAGAACAGATTTTGCAGGATGGCCAGGCGGATCTGATCGCGATCGGCCGCCAGTCTCTCTACAACCCGAATTGGGCCCTGCATGCGGAAGTCGTTCTCGGTGCTCAGGGAGAATATGGCTCCTGGCCGGTGCAATACGGCTGGTGGCTGGACAAGCGGCAACACATCCTTGCGGACGAGGTGAAGCGGAAGATCGCGTGACTACCGTGACTGTCGTAGAATCCAGACTCTTCAGGATTCTCCTCGAAATTATCATAAGGATATTCGATACTATCTGACTACATTTGCCTACTGCAGGTCACGACAGTCACGGAGTTTTAAATGGCCATTGATGGAATGAATCACTTCACCGTGCTGACCAAGGATCTCGACGCCACACGGAATTTCTACGTCGGTATCCTCGGTCTGAAGGAAGGCTATCGCCCGCCGCTGGGCTTTCCCGGCACCTGGCTGTATGCCGGCGCGCAACCTGTATTGCATGTCGTGGCCGGTCGGCCTCTGCCGGAACCGCCTGCCGGCGTACTCGATCACATGGCATTTTCTGCATCGGATTTGCCCGCCATCACGGCCAAGCTGAAGTCGAGCGGCATCAAATACGATTTGCGCAAACAGCCTGACTCTGGCGTCTGGCAATTGTTCTGCTTCGATCCGAGCGGTGCGAGAGTCGAGCTGGATTTTTCTCCGAACGAAACAGCCCCCGCCTGACCGCTCCCGGATCCTGAATACGACACCCCGCCCGGCCCGGCATCGCACGATCACTGCGCGGGCACGCCGGTCTTTCCCGACCCGAGCGGTCCGCCGATTCCACCGGCATAATGATGTCTTTCCCGCACGCTGGAGAATTTATCCATGTGGTTCGTCGGATTGATTGCCGGTGCCATGATCGGTTCGCTGCTGCCCGGCGGAGGCATGGCCCTCGCGGGCGCGGCGGTAGGACTGATCGCCGGAGCGGTATATGGCGCGCGCAATAGCCAACAGCGCGATGCCTCGAAAAAACTCGATCCCGAATTGAGCGCGCGGTTCGCGGAGTTGTCTGCGCGGCTCACGATCATCGAGCATCACCTGGGTATCGATGCGCAGTCGACGGCACCCGCACAGACACCACCTGCAACAGACGACGCGGTCGTCTCTCCGGTTGCGGCCGAAAGGATTCCACAGCAGCCCTCTCCGCTATCGTTGCCGCTATCGGCCGCAACTCCGAAAACTCCTACCGCAATACCGCCCGAATCCGGCACCCCGCGCCGAACCGAACCGATTGCCGACGCACCCACCGGGGTCGACGATTTTTCGCGTCTCTGGCGCTGGCTGATCGGCGGCAACATCCTCGCCAAGATCGGCGTCGTACTGCTGTTCTTCGGCGTGGCATCCGGCCTGCGTCTCGCCGCGCAATACGGATTCATGCCGGTTCCTGTCAGGCTGACGTTGGGCGCGATCGCGGCAGTGGCGATGATCTGGTTCGGCCGCAACCGCGCCGCCAAAGGCATGCATGAGACGTTCGGTCATGCGCTGCAGGGCGGCGGCTTCGCCATCCTTTACCTGATCGTCTATTTCATGCTGGCGCGCTACCAGATGATCGGCGCCGCGCTTGCCTTCCTGACATTTGCGGCCATCGGCACCGTTTGCGTGCTCACGGCTGCCCGCCAAAATGCCCAGTCACTCGCCGGACTGGGCATCTCCGGCGCCTTTCTCGCACCGATTCTCGCCTCGACCGGCAACGGCGACTACGTCGTGCTGTTCGGTTACTACCTGCTGCTCAACGCCTTCGTCGTCACGGTGAACTGGTTCAAGGGCTGGCGCTATCTTAATCTCGCCGCCTTCGCATTCACTTTCCTGGTCGGTTTCGCCTGGGGCAGCCGTTCCTACCGTCCGGAATATTTCGCCACCATCGAAGCTTTCTTGATCGTTTTCTTCCTAATCTTTTCGGCGCTGCCGGTCTTGATGATCGTGTGCAATGCGCCGGGGAAACGCAGCGTTGCGGATGGACTGTTGCTTTTCGGCACGCCGATAGCGGCCGCAGGCTTTCAGCAGGCAATCCTGGACGACCGTATGGCAATCGCGTGGAGCGCAACGATTGCCGGCCTTTACTATCTCGCGCTTTGGAGGCTGTTGTTCGTTCGACACGATCCATCGATCGAAGTGGTCGAACGTTCCCAGTTGGGAATTGGCGCCGCATTCCTCACGATGGCCGTACCGCTCGCCTTCGGCGCACAGGCCACGACCGTGCTGTGGGCGCTGGAAGGATCAGTGCTCCTCTGGTACGGACTTCGGCTCAGACGCTCGCTTGCATGTGCTGCCGGCATGTTGTTGCAATTCGTGGCCGGAATGTATTTCATCGTGCATATCGGCGGCGTCGGTCATGCACGGCCTTTCTTCAACAGCGTCGTCGTTGGCGCGATCGTGATCGCGTTGGCCGCGCTGTTCGGCGCCCGTCTGCTGGAACGCGCAGGCAAGGATCCCAACTGGAGCGGTGCCACTGCAAGAATATTGCTGGCGTGGGCTCTTGCGTGGATTGCGTATGCGGCGTGGCGCGATATCGATGTCTTCGTTGAAATGCAGAACCAGCCTGCCGCTGTGCTCGCGGTCGGCGCGATTCTGGCTTTTCTGTTCGACTCGGTCGGCAGCGCGATCGGCAGCCGCCTGCTGCGAACGCCCGCGTGGCTGCTGACACTGGGCATTCCACTGACCTTAATTCTTCATCTCGCGGACAACGCGCGCTTGCTGGCAGGCGTATTCGCTTTCGCCCTGCCCGCGGCATTCGCCGTTCAATACCGGATCAACTTCCGTTTCGATCGCGACAACTTCGAATTCGGCAAACGCACGCGTCACTTTCTCGCCTTCTGGACACTTGGCGGCGCCGTCGGCGTCGAACTTGCCTGGTGGACAGGAGAAATGCCGGCCGCCGTGGCGCAGGGTTTCTGGAAATTGGCGGCATGGATGGCCACGGGTGTGGCGATGATCGCCGCGGTCATCAAGGGCGTGCAAGCACAGCGCTGGCCGTTCTCGGGCGAATCGGATGCTTACCTGACCATCGCCTGCGCGCCTGTGTTGGTGCTGCTGGGATTGGCCGTCGTTTTTAGCGGCCACTACTCTGCCGGCTGGGGTATGCCTTATGTCCCTCCGCTGAATCCGCTGGAAATTGTCTGCATTGCCGCGATCGCCTCCATCATCTGGTGGGGCGACTGCGCCAGACAGCAACTCGCGTTCACGCAAGCCGCGGCGTTCGCGACCAGGATCGGGTATTTGCTCGGTTTCGTGTTGCTGAATTTCATCCTGGCGCGCGTTGCCCATCACTGGTTCGGCGTTGCCTATCAGGAACACGCGCTGTATCGATCAGCGTTGTTCCAGGGACTGCTGTCTTTTGTCTGGACCTGCCTCGCCATCGGCTTGATGATTCACGCAAGCCGCGAACTCCTTCGCGCAAACTGGTTCATCGGTTTCGGACTACTGGCGATCGTTGGTGCCAAACTACTGCTGGTGGATGCCGCCCATGCCGGTACGGTAATCTGGACCGGAACGCTGATCGGCGTCGCCCTGCTGGTCATTGCCGCGAGCTATTTTGCGCCGCGGCCGCCCGCGGAGAATTAGCGCACGCGCAGCGCCGGGATCTTCTCGAATTCGGTCTTCAGAAATTCCGTAAAGGCGCGGACCTTGGCAGACACATGCCGCGCCGACGGATAGACGGCATTGATTTCCCCGGGCGGGGGAGCGAAGTCGCGAAGGATTTCCTGCACTTTGCCTTCCTTCAGGTCGTCCTGGATCAGCCATGCCGGGCTCGCGGCAATGCCGAGATCGGCCATGACCGCCTGCTTGATCGCTTCGCCGTTGTTCGCGCGCAGGGTGCCTGAGACTTTTACGCGGATCTCGCCATCCCTGCCGTGAAATACCCATTCGTTACCGGTGGACAGATACGCATAGAGAATGCAGTTGTGGCCTACCAGGTCTTGCGGCGTCTGCGGCGTTCCATTTTTTTTCAGATAGGCTGGTGTCGCGATGAGGCAGCGCTCCGAAGTGCCGATGCGCCGCGCCGCGAGGCTTGAATCCATCAGCCGGCCAATGCGGATGGCCACATCGACCCCCTCTTCCACCAGATCCACGAAGCGGTCCGAGTAGGCGAGATCGATCATCAAACCCGGATGCATCGACTGGAATTTCAGCACCAGCGGGCCCAAGTACATCTGACCCAGTCCGATGGAAGAATTGATACGCAGCACCCCGCTGAGTTGCGTCTGCAGCACACCTAGGTTGGCCTCCGCTTCATTCACGGTGTCGAGAATGCGCTTCGAACTCTCGAAATAAGCAGAGCCCGCTTCGGTGAGCGACAACTGCCGGGTGCTGCGATTGAGCAGCCGGGTTTTCAACTGTAGTTCCAGTGCCGTCAGTTGTTTGCTGACGGTCGGCTGGGTCATGTTCATCTCGCGTGCGACCGCCGAAAAGCTTCCGGTCTCGACGATGCGTACGAACAACCCCATTGCGGTGAATCGGTCCATTGTTCCCTCAATCATGCCTAACTGGAATGAATGATATGCGACTTGCCGGACTTCATGTTTCGGTTGTGGAAGCCTACATTTGCTGCCATGCAACAATTTCTGTTGCCGATTGGATGGATTGAAAGGAAATGACATGAAAACAGCAAGATGGATTATGGCTGCGCTGTTATTGCTGGCGACGACGGCATTTGCCGAAGAGTGGAGCCTGGTGGCCCACGACAGCAACGAAATCGTGTTCGTGGATCGAACCAGCATTTACGAGGTCGGCGATCTGAAGAAGGCGCGTGTGCTGCGCAGCTTCAGCAAAGTGCAGACGATCGGCGACGAGGCCTTTCCGCACAAGTCGGAGATCCTGTTGTATGCGGTGCGCTGCGAGGACCGCAGCCTCGCCTTCGAACAGTGGACGATGACCGCCGGCGAAATTGGCACCGGTGCTACCGTGTGGGCGGGTCAGATCGAGAAACCCTCGCTCTACAAGGATCCGAACGACCCGGCGTTCGTCAGCATGATCGCTTCGGTCTGTAACGGCTGAACCGCTCACGGCCCGGTTTCTCCCTTTTCCGGGCCGCGGACATTCCGGAGGTGCGCCAAGCGCACCTCTCTTTTCATTTGCGTTCGGTTTTTTCCCGCTGTGACGCGCCGGACTCGGTTCGCTCTACGGGCGCGGCTCGATCGACGGGTGCAGCCGGATTGATGGGAGCGACCGTACGCTCCTGCGGGGATGTGGCGGCGGGCTTGCGCTGCTCGGCCTTGTAGTACTCGATCCAGTGATCGATGCCACCCTCCTGCGCTTTCTCTGCAGCACCTTTCTGCGCCAGGGCGCCACTCGCAAAACCCAGCGCGGCGATTGCCGCCGCGATCACGATTCTATTTTGCTCATGCACGCCTGATACACCATGTCCCCGAAAGACTGCGCCGGCAGCAATGCGTTGCTGCTGCCCTTCCAGCCAGTCAGCCACGTGTAGGCGTCGGCAACGGTCTTGTTCACGAAGTCGATTTCATTCTGCGTTTCATCGCCGTGCCACTTGATGCTGACTTCCTCGCGCGGCTTGCCTTGCTCGAAGAAGTAATAGGCAGCCACCTGCAATTGGGCGGTATAGGTGCACAACTCGGTCTGGTTCATCTGGGAGATGCGATCGGCATGCGCCGCCGGGGATACGAACAACGCACACGCCAGGAAGAACCTTTTTTTCATTGCGGCCCTCTAACAATGGGAAAGAAGCTGCGGCGCAACGCGAAAGCAGTGTAGCAGAACAAAGAACACCGATTACAATTCGCACAGGCAGGCCCGCGCGAACCAGCCGGGCGAGTGATAGTGAGGGCACCCCGCTCAAGACCTGCAGTCGGCGCGCTGTAAATGGAGACCACGATGAACCGAAGTCTGGCTTCCGCAATCGGCCTTTTCGTCCTGGGCAATATGTGGGCCGTTCAAGTCATGGCTCATGCGCTCACTCTGGCCGAGTGTACCGAGGGTGGTGAGTTCATCCGCAATGCGGCCCTCGCACGCGACAACGGCATCACCCGTGAATTTTTCGTCAACAAGCTCGTCGAAGACCTGGCCATGATCCAGTCCTTTCCGCCTCAACTACGGTGGTTCGTCCAGGATTCCAGCGACGAAAAGCTGCTCAGCGAAGCGGTATTCAAGGTATTCGACGAGCCGATGAAGGCGGAGCAGCACGAGTCCTCTTTCATCAGTGCCTGCATACAGACAGCTGGGTCTGTCGACGGCAAGAAAATCTGAATCGGAATGCCGTGTTCGATCCTCTAAGGCGCCAGATGCTGGAGGATGCCGTCGAGCATCTTCTTGGCATCCCCGAACAACATGCGCGTGTTCTCCTTGTAGAAAAGCGGATTGTCCACGCCGGCATACCCTGTCGCCATGCTGCGCTTGAACACCACCACGGTCTTGGCTTTCCACACTTCGAGCACCGGCATGCCGGCGATCGGGCTGTTGGGATCCTCGAGCGCCCCGGGATTGACGATGTCGTTGGCGCCGATAACGAGAACGGCGTCGGCGTGCGGCAAATCGTCGTTGATCTCGTCCATCTCGAGGACGATGTCGTAAGGCACCTTGGCCTCCGCCAGGAGCACGTTCATGTGTCCCGGCAGCCGTCCGGCGACGGGATGGATACCGAAGCGGACATTGATCTTCTTCGCGCGCAGCCGCTTGGTGATTTCGCTGACCACGCCTTGCGCCTGCGACACCGCCATGCCGTAACCTGGCACGACGACCACTTCCTTGGAATCACTGAGAAGGCTGGCCACCTCTTCCGAGCTTGTGGCAATCACCTCTCCCTGCGGAACCGCTGCGACGGCGCCGCCCGCCGTTCCGAATCCGCCCATGATGACGGCAACGAAGTTCCGGTTCATTGCGCGGCACATGATGTAGGAAAGGATTGCGCCGCTCGAACCGACCAGCGCGCCGGTCACGATCAGCAAGTCGTTCGACAGCATGAAGCCGGTCGCCGCCGCAGCCCATCCAGAGTAACTGTTCAGCATCGACACCACCACCGGCATGTCCGCGCCGCCGATGGCGGCGACCAGATGCACGCCGAGGAACAGCGCGATCACCGTCATCACCAGCAGCGGCACCAGACCTTCCTGAGTCGATGGCGCGGACAGGAAAACATAGCCCAGCCAGAGCGAAGCGAGGATGGCGAAGAGATTCAGCCAGTGCCGGCCCGGCAGCATCAGGGGTTTGCCGGAAATCGTGCCCTGCAATTTTCCGAACGCGACGATCGAACCGGTGAACGTGATCGCACCGATGAACACGCCCAGGAAAATCTCCACCTCATGGATGGTCTTTTCCGAACCTTCGAAATGCGCCCCCGGGTCCAGGAAACTGGCGACGCCCACCAGCACCGCGGCGAGCCCGACGAAGCTGTGCAGCATGGCAACGAGCTGCGGCATCTGCGTCATTTCGACCCGGGATGCCACGAACACGCCGATGAGCGCGCCGACGATCATGGCCGGGAACAGCACGGCATAGCCGCTCGTTTGAATGCCGACGATCGTGGCGACGATGGCGATCACCATGCCGATGACGCCGAAGATATTCCCGCGGCGCGCGGTTTCCTGCTGGCTCAAGCCGCCCAGACTCAGGATGAAAAGTATCGTTGCGCCGATGTAGGAAACAGTGATGAATCCCGCTGCCATGTTTTTCCTCTTAGTCTCTTCTGAACATCTTGAGCATGCGCTGGGTGACCCAGAAGCCGCCGGAGATGTTGATAGTGGCGATCAAAACCGAAATCCCCGCGAGAACCAGCACGATCCAGGACGGATTGCCGATCTGCAGCAGCGCGCCGATGACGATGATGCCGCTGATCGCATTGGTGACGCTCATCAGCGGCGTGTGCAGCGCGGGCGCCACGTTCCAGATCACGTGGAAACCGATGAAGCACGCCAGCACGAAGACCGTGAGGTGCTGCATGAAACCAGGCGGCGCATACAGTCCAACCAGGGCCAGCGCAGCAGCGCCGAGCGCCATCGCGATCAGCGAGCCGTAGCCTTTCGAGGGTTTTGTCTCCTT
Source organism: Betaproteobacteria bacterium (assembly GCA_016194905.1). Classification (NCBI taxonomy): domain Bacteria; kingdom Pseudomonadati; phylum Pseudomonadota; class Betaproteobacteria; species Betaproteobacteria bacterium. Next base: position 3,274 of record JACQAP010000010.1, on the reverse strand, counting down.
TGCCGCTTTGGGCGCTGCAGCGGCAGCCGGCGCCGCTGCAATCGCCGGCACCTTCAGCGGCGGTGGCGGCCATGTGATGCTTCCCTGGTTGATGACCGTGGCGCCGCGGATGACGTCATCCTCCATGTTGACGACGATGTTGCCGTCTTTCTTCGGCGTGAGGTCGGTCAGGAAATGGCGGAGATTGGTGCCATAGAGCTGGCTCGATTGCGTCGCCAGGCGGCTTGGCAAATCGGTATAGCCGATGATCGTCACGCCGTTGCGGACAGTGACTTCGCCCGGTCGGGTGTAGTCGCAGTTGCCGCCCTGCTCCGCCGCCAGGTCCACGACGACGCTCCCCTGGCGCATGGAATCCACCATCTCGGCGGTGATCAGCTTGGGCGCGGGCTTGCCCGGAATCAGCGCCGTGGTGATGATGATGTCGACGTCCTTCGCCTGCGCCGCGAACAGATCCATTTCCGCCTTGATGAACTCCGGGCTCATCTGCTTCGCGTAACCGCCGCCGCCGGAGCCTTCTTCCTTGAAATCGAGTTCGAGGAACTCCGCGCCCATGCTCTCGATCTGCTGTTTGACCTCCGGGCGCACATCGAACGCCCTGACGATCGCGCCGAGGCTGCGCGCCGTGCCGATAGCGGCCAGTCCCGCCACGCCGGCGCCGATGACCATGACTTTGGCGGGCGGCACTTTTCCCGCCGCCGTGATCTGGCCAGTGAAAAAGCGTCCGAAATGTTGAGCCGCTTCGATCACCGCGCGATACCCGGCGATGTTCGCCATCGAACTCAGTGCATCAAGTTTCTGGGCGCGCGAAATGCGCGGTACCGCGTCCATTGCAATGACCGTCGCGCGACGCGCCTTGAGCCTTTCCATCAGTTCGGGATTCTGCGCCGGCCAGATGAAGCTCAGCAGCGTGCCGCCTTCGCGCAACAGCTCCGATTCGTGCACGCCAAGTCTGGGATGCGGCTCGGGCGCGCGCACTTTCAGCACGATGTCGGACTTGGCCCAGAGCGCGCGTGGTTCCGTCACGATCTCGGCGCCGGCCGCGCGGTAAGCATCGTCGGCGAACTGCGCGCCTTCGCCCGCGCCCGCTTCGATCGCCACCGCATAGCCCAGCTTGGCAAGCTGTCCGACTGTCTCAGGCGTGGCGGCGACGCGCTTCTCGCCCGCGTGGACTTCCTTGGGAATGCCGATTTTCATTTCGTTGCGCTCTCCATTCGTAATCTTTCCGTGAATCATCGATGCTTGTATTTGGCCAGTTCGAGCTTGCCGATCTGGTTGCGATGCACTTCGTCCGGCCCGTCCGCAATGCGCAGCAGGCGCGCGAGGGCATAGGCCACGCCGATGCCGTGGTCGTTGCTGAGCCCGGCGGCGCCGAAGGCCTGGATTGCCCAGTCCACGACCTTGCACGCCATGTTCGGCACGGCAACCTTGATCATGGCAATTTCCGCCTTGGCGCCCTTGTTGCCCACCGTGTCCATCATGTAAGCGGCATGGAGCGTGAGGAAGCGGTTCTGGGCAATGGCAATGCGCGACTCGGCGATGCGCTCGAGCGTCACGGTCTGCTCGGCGACCGGCTTGCCGAAAGTTACCCGATTCAGCGTGCGTTTGCACATCGCTTCCAGCGTGCGCTCCGCGAGTCCGATCAGGCGCATGCAGTGATGGATGCGTCCCGGTCCGAGCCGTCCTTGCGCAATCTCGAAGCCGCGCCCCTCGCCCAGCAACATGTTGGATGCGGGCACGCGCACGTTTTTGAACAGCACTTCGCCCGTCCTGTCCGGCATGCCGTAGTAGCCGAATACGGGCAGCGCACGCTGCACGTCCACTCCGGGCGTATCGCGAGGCACGAGAATCATCGACTGCTGCTTGTGTCGGTCCGGATTGTTCGGATCGGTCTTGCCCATGAAGATGAAGATTTTGCAGCGCGGATCGACCGAACCGGTGGCATACCACTTGCGACCGTTGATCACATAGTCATTGCCATCGCGAACGATAGAAGATTCGATGTTGGTCGCATCGCTGGACGCCACCGCCGGTTCCGTCATGGCAAAGCACGAGCGGATTTCCCCGTCGAGCAAAGGCGCCAGCCATTTTTTCTTGTGCTCTTCCGTGCCGTAACGGGCCAGCACTTCCATGTTGCCCGTATCGGGCGCCGCGCAATTGAAGGCTTCGGGCGCGAGTAGGGAACGGCCCATGATTTCGCACAGCGGCGCATATTCGAGGTTGGTCAGTCCGGCGCCGTGCTCCGAATGGGGCAGGAACAGGTTCCAGAGTCCCGCGGCCTTGCCCTTGACCTTCACCTCTTCGAGAACCGGCGCCACTTTCCAGGGCCCGACTTCCTCGGCCTCGCGGAAAAAGCGCTCCTCGTTCGGATAAATATGCTCATCCATGAAGGAGAGCAGGCGCTTCTGAAGATCTTTTACTTTTTGCGAGTGTTCGAAATCCATGGTTCGTCCCCTTTAGATCGCTTTGTCTTGGGCTTGCGCAATCGTCAATAAAAAAGGACCCTTCGGGGGTCCGCCCTTTGTGAGAGGGAGGGATTGTGCCGGTCTCGCCTTAGGGCGATCCCGTCATCCCTCGCAGGAGGCGAGGGACCGCAGCCGCGCGTCTGCGTCCCACGAAGCAGTGCTTCGTGGTCGAACCAGAGGGTTTGAATGAGCCCTCCACACTTCGCCAATCAAAAAAGACCCGCACGGGGTCTTTTTTGATTGGCGGAGAGGGAGGGATTCGAACCCTCGATACGGGTTTAAGCCCATATAACGCCTTAGCAGGGCGCCACCTTCGGCCACTCGGTCACCTCTCCGCATTGATCGGTCCTGCAAGTTCTACGTGAATCCATCAGCTACCCGTGTCACCCGTGGCCGCAGGTGGCGCCAAGCCAGCCGATTATTTTTATGCGCCAGAGGCGCATATGACCACTCGGTCACCCCTGCCCGTTCATGCGTCGTAACAGTATTACCGCAGGAGGCCCAAACCGAGAGCGCGAAGGATACCACCTCATCCCTCCCCGTGTCAGCCCGGGCCCTCGTCTCAACCCGCTGTCTTTGCTATAATTCGTCCCGCTTTAAATGCGCCCGTAGCTCAGTTGGATAGAGTACTTGGCTACGAACCAAGGGGTCGTGGGTTCAAATCCTGCCGGGCGCGCCAGTACATCAAACGGTTAGATGCGAAAGCGTCTAGCCGTTTTTCATTTGCGTGGGGACTTTATGGGGACTTGTCTCCCCGCGAGCTTCCCTTGCAATCATTGCCAGGCTTCGATTCGTCCGACTGCGCTCATCGG